>JAYTDH010000336.1:0-7089 GCA_043736095.1 Gemmatimonas sp. | reverse complement strand
GACGCATCTTAGTGGACACCGTGAACGCTTGCGGTGTCGGCAACAAGGGCAGCCCACGCGATGCGCGTGCCGCCGCGCCGCAACTGCTCCTGCGTCGCTGTGCTCGCATCGGCGAACGCAACGGTGCGTCCCATCGGGGCCAATGTCTCGGAGCCCGAGAGGAACCCAGCAGACTCCGCCGCGACAAATGTGCCGCTCAGCAGATCCGCGACCCAGACTGACGCGATGGACTCCGGCGCGTTGCCCCGCACGAATGCGGCGGCGCACTCGACGGAGTCGAAGACGTGAATCCGGCCCGTCTGGGTGATGACCTGCGCTCCAAAGCGTGGGTCTGTGATTTCCATGCGGCAGTACGCGCACGCGTCCTCACCGGCGACAAGCGTCCGCGGGCCGTTCGCGCCGCAACTCGACACGAGCAGCGCGAGGATTAGTGCGAAGAGCGGTGCCACGCGCGGGGAGACGCGCCATGCCCGCGCCGCGTACGTGAATCGCATGCGTCAGACCTGTGGGCTGGCCACGACACGCCGACGCGAGTCCGCGATCGCGACGGCGACGAGTCCCGCCGCGAGCGTCAGCGCGATTCCGCCTGACGCCGGCCACGAGGTCGCGCGGAAGTTGAGCAACTTCTTTGATCCAATCAGCGGGGGCTGGTAGGTCATCCCAGGGATCTTGATAATCGCCGTGGCCATATCGAGATCATGTCCGTAGTCGTAGCCCCAGCGCCAGTAGTCGAACAATCCGGCGACGAGGATGAGGCCCAACGCGCCCCCCCAGATGAACAGGGGGACGCGCCGACCCAGCGCGGCCACCAGCAGGCCGCTGACAATCAATGCCGCGAGGATCCACGGCATCCACTTCAATTCGGGGATCGCCTCAGGGACGATCCGCTTCATGCCGATATAGTGATTGAGATTATTGATTGAGTTGAGATCCTGCGGCTTGATGCCCTCAACTCCATTCACGCGAATCAGCATCCCAAGGCCCTCCGGGTACTGTGGCGCAATCAGCCGTACGCGCCACAGCGGGAGAACGTACACCGTCGCCATCAGCGCGGTGGCCACGACCAGAAGCCATCGGGCCCGGGATGTCATGATTAGTTTCCTCCCTGCGCTGCCGTCTTGTTGTTGGTCGTCGCAGTGAGCGCAACCGCAGAGCCAGGTGCCGAGACGCGGACGTAGCCTTGCATCTCCTGGTGGAGCGCCGAGCAGAAGTCCGTGCAATAGAAGGGGAAGACCCCAGCGCGTCGCGGGATATACCGCAGCGTGCGCGTCTCCCCAGGCATGATGAGCAGCTCGGAGTTCTGCGCGCCAAGGATCGCGAAGCCATGTGGCACATCCCAGTCTTGCTCGATGTTCGTCACGTGGAAGAGCACCGTGTCACCGACCATCACGCCTTCGATATTGTCTGGTGAAAAGTGTGAGCGGACCGAGGTCATGCGCACATGGACGACCTTTCCGCGGCGCTCAATCCCCGTCTCCCGTGCGGAGCGTGCGATTTGTGGGTGGCTATTCTCCGCAATGGCGTAGAAGCGCTTCTGCCGATCCCGCACGAGGGATGCTTCAATCGCGTTGGCGTAATGCGGCTCGCCATTCGTTGGGAAGTCGAGTAACAGCTGCATCCGCTCTCCGGTGATGTCAAAGAGCTGCGCAGAATGCGCGAGTTCTGGACCAGTCGGGAGATAGCGGTCCTTGGTAATCTTATTCATCGCGAGGGCGTAGCGACCATAAGGCCGGCGCGTGGCGCCGCCAGGAATCATGAGATGTCCGACCGAGTAGTAGGTCGGCGCACGATCCACGACCTCCCACGTCCCGATCTTCCACTTCACGATCTCGGACGACAGGAACATCGACGTGTATGCATAGCCCTTGCCGTCGAACTCTGTGTGGAGCGGTCCGAGGCCTGGCTCCTTCACTTCGCCGGCAATCGTGGACTCGTACTTGAGCACGGGGATGCCTTCGAGCTCACCCTCGAACTCCCGCGCGGCGATTGCCGCGAGCATCTTCACGGCCGAGTGCACGGGAATAACCGCCGCGAGCTTGCCACCAGCGACGATGAACTCGCCGGTCGGATCGACGTCGGCGCCATGCGGTGACTTCGGTGTCGGAAGGTAGTACATCACGCCGGGGCATTCCGCGGCAGTGAACTGCAGGACCGAGGTGCGCGTGTTCGAACGCGCAACCCGTGAGAACTCATCCATGTAGTTGTGGCGATATTCCGCTGCCGTGCGGCGCCCCTTCCCGGCCTTCACGCAGGCCTCGGCGGCACGATAGTTCACCGCCGCGATGTAGTCTTTGTCGTTCTGCGACGCGTTCACTTCGAGGAGCGTGTTCGCCTGCTCCGAGTTGTACGACGAGAAGAACATCCAGCCTGAGGACGGACCCTTGCCGGCGCGTGCGAGGTCGTAGTTGAACCCCGGCACGATGATTTGGAACGCGATGTCCATCTTCCCAGGCTGATCCGCGGTAATAAAGGAAATCTGTCCCTTGAACTGCGCCTTGTAGTCGGCGATTGGGACATCGCGGTTGGGCACCGGCACGCTGAAGCGTGTGGACGAGACGATGTACTCGGTGTTCTCCGTGACGAAGGGCGAGGCGTGATTGCCCGCCGCATTCGGAATCTCGAGGATCTCGTTCGTCTCGAAGGTCGTGAGATCCACGCGCGCGACACGCGGCGTGTTGTTGCCATTCACGAAAAGCCAGCGGCCGTCGTCGATACCATCGGTCTGCGAGAGCGCCGTATGATGGAGATCGTCCCACGGGATGAACCCATAGGAGGTCTCAAGCATCGGCTTCGTCTCCTCGGAGTAGCCCCAGCCATTCTCGGCGCTCTGCGAGAAGACCGGGATCACCTTCAGCAGGCGACCCGATGGGAGACCATACACACCAACCTGCCCGTTGAATCCACCGGAGAGGAAGGCGTAGAGCTCGTCTTGTTCGCCGGGGGCGACATAGACGCGCTGTGCAGCATCGCTCGCGCCGGCGAGGGACGACGAGCGTCCGCCAGAGCAGGCGTACCCGACTCCGGCGGCGCCGAGGACCACGGCGCCGGTGAGCAGGCGAGAACGGGAGAACCATGACATGGGGACCTCACGGAGCAGGGGGACGAACGGGACCGAGTTTCAGCGCGCCATCAACGGCCGGCCGATCCGAGGGCTTGCCTCGGATGCCGTAAAGGTGCATTTTACTTGCACCTTTCAGCCAGAAGGATTTTCCCCTATTTCTGGTCCGACATTCCCCGACTGCCTCCATGCGACTCACGCGGCACACCGATAACGCCCTGCGGGCGCTCATCTACTTGGGAATCCGCACCGACGAGCCCCCGGCGCGGATCGCCGATGTCGCGCGACGCATGGGGATGAGCGAGGACCATCTGGCGAAGGTCATCGCGCGGCTGGCGCAGCTGGGCTATGTCGAGACGACTCGGGGTCGCGATGGGGGGGTCCAACTCGCGCGGCCCGCCGCCGAGATCAACGTCGGCGACGTGGTGCGCGGCACCGAGGACAACCTTGACCTCGTGGAGTGCTTCGACCCCGTGACCAATCGGTGCCCGATCGCGACCGCCTGCGCCCTCGCGCCGGCCCTCGACGAAGCGCTAAATGCGTTTCTCGGAGTGCTTGACCGCTATACGCTGGCCGATCTCACGGCGAAGCCGCGCGCCCTCGCTCGCCTGTTGGCGAGCTGACCATGGACTGGTTTGTTCGCGCCTTTCTCAAAGCGAGCCTAGTCTGGTTCTCGCTCGCCGTGGCGCTCGCCGTGTTGATGGCGCTCTTCCCCGTGCTCACCGTGTATCGTACCGCGCATATGCACATCGCGCTGTTGGGCTTCGTCACGCAGATGATTTATGGCGTGGCGCTGCATGTGATTCCGCGCTTCTTTGGGCAACCACTCGTGTATCGCCGCGCCGCCGAAGTGCAGTTCTGGGCAGCGCAGTTCGGTCTGACCGCACTCGCGCTCGGTTTCGCGTTGCGAATCTACGGCATCAGCGGCGCTTCAGCGCTGGTGGCGGTCGGCGGCTCACTCTCGGCGGTCGGCGCGGGGTGCTTCGTGGTGAACATGTGGCGGACGATTGACGCGAGCCCGATGTCAGCGGTGCACGAGAAAGCCAGACGCGGCCTGCCGACGCTCCCGCAGGCTGACGCGCACTAATCGTTCTGTGAGCGTTGCCTGAGCGGTTTCGGCGCCTATGCGTCGCGCACAGAGAGCCCATCGCCATAGCCGTAGGCAATCCCCACTCGTGCGAGCAGATCGACCAAGCGCCGGAGCCCGAGCCCCATCACGCTGAAGTAGTCGCCATCCACGCGCTCGACAATCGTCGCACCCCAGCCTTGGATGCCATACGCACCGGCCTTGTCCATCGGTTCGCCCGTGGCGACGTAGGCGGCGATCTCCGCCTCACTGAGCGCGCGAAAGGTGACCCCGACCTCCTCGACGGCGCTCTCCGTCCGTCCACCGCGCGCCACGGCAATCGCGGTGTAGACGGTATGCGAACGTCCCGCGAGGAGCTTCACCATGCGGCGGGCATCGGCCGCATCAGTCGGCTTGCCGAGAATCTCCCCATCGAGCACGACGATCGTGTCGGCGGCGATGACCACGGCGTCAGGGTGCTGCACCGCCAGCGTGTGCGCCTTCTGGCGCGCCAGCCGCTCACAGTGCGGCACGGGGAGCTCACCCGGCCAGACCGACTCATCGATATCCGCCGGCATCACTGTGTGCGGGATACCGATCAGGCCGAGGAGTTCGCGGCGGCGCGGCGACTGCGATGCGAGGATTACTCGCGGTACGTCAGCGATCATGGGGTCCCGCCTCTGGCGTTCGATGGAGAATGGTATGGCGCGCTTGTGACAATCATCGTTCGATGGAGAGCGTGACTGGCCCGTCATTCACGAGATCGACCTCCATCATCGCGCCAAACTCGCCGGTGGCGACCGTGACTCCGCGTTCGCGGAGCGCCGTGATGAATCGCTCATAGAGTGGGATCGCGACCTCGGGGCGCGCCGCCTCGACGAAACTTGGGCGGCGGCCCTTCGCGGCGCTCCCGTAGAGCGTGAACTGACTCACCACGAGCACTGCGCCTCCCATGTCCTCGAGCCCAAGATTCATCCTGTCATCCGCGTCGGGGAAAAGGCGCAGGCCGGCAATCTTCTCCGCCATCCAGTTACAGCCGTCAGCACTATCGTCGTGCGTGAACCCAACGAACAGACAGAAGCCGCGCCCAATGGCGCCGATGGTCGCGCCAGCAACGCGCACTTCGGCGCGGCTGACGCGTTGCAGGAGAACTCTCATGCGGAAGAAGCATTCGCGTGGGAGGCTCGACGCACGAGCGCACGCTTCATCCGTCCGCCAGCATCGCGATTGGCATCGCTACTGAACGACAACACGTGCCCAGTCCCACCCCTCGAGTCCCGCCGCATTCACAGCCTTCACCGCTACACTCCAACCCGGCTGCAGCGTGGCGATTGTCGTACGGGGATTCGTCACCGTGACCGTGAGCCGCATTGGATCCTCAGGCGGGCCATAGCGGACGATGTAGCGCACGATTCCCTTCTCCACGCCCGCGTTCCAAGTGACCACCTTACCCTGCGCCCTGAGCGCCACGAGGCGAGACGGGCTTGAGGCCATCAGCATGAGGGTAGCAATCGTCGTTTTGGCGGTCTCGGCGAGCTGACGATGATTGATCGTCTCGAGAACGTCGTGCACTTGATGATAGTGCGGGTTACCGAGAATTGGGTACGACCCAATGCCGGCGACGATGTCGCCCCACGCGTCGAAGAGCGCGTGCGCGTCAGTGCTCTTGTAGTAGAACGCATCATACGTGATCAGCGACGAGAAGCCGATTGCCGCGGCGTGCTGCAGATCCCGGATGCCAGGATTCGAATAGCGGATGGTGTTGTCGAGTCGGTGGTCGTTCGACCAGCCCATCATGTCGTTGTTGAGCGCGCCCACCACGTGAATCGAGTCCTTCATGCGGCGGGCGAACTCACGCGACCCACGTAGCCCGGATTCCTCGCCCGTGAAGGCCACGAACATCACGGTCGCCGGGAGCGGGCGCGTCGCGAGAATGCGCGCCGTCTCGAGCAGCATCGCCGTGCCAGAGGTGTTATCATCGGCGCCTGGTCCTTCGGCGCGCGAATCGAAATGCGCCCCTACCACATAGACGAGCTCGGGATTCACGGTCCCCGTAATGGTCGCCAAGACATTCGCCACCGGGATCTCGCTGCCCTGCAACGTTGTGAAGCGCTGAAGCTGCGTATTGAGCCCGAACGACGCGTACTGCTGTTGCAGCCAGTTCACCGCACTCCAATTCCCCGGCTGCGAGATGTGCTTGGAGTCGAATGCGAACAGAGCCTTCTCGTAACCATAGATGCGGCCGACGTTCACCTCAGCAACAGCGGCGCGCACCTGCGCCGCAATGGGGGAGAACATCTGACGCCCGTTCTCCCGCAGCGCGCGCTCGCCGGCGAGGCTGGCGTCCACCCGCGCGAGAAGCTCGGCGCGCGTGACTTTCGTCGTGAGGTCGGTCAGGTATAGATGGCGATGCGGTGTGATGGTATCGCCATCGCGCTCGGAGACGACCGCGACGCGCAATCCATCCGGACTCGGCGCCCACTCGGACTCCGGCGCGACCGTGCGCACCGTGTTGTTGTGGAACATCCGTGTGCGCGTGCCGGTCTGCAAATCGTACAGCTGCGAGCGACGATGGCGTGCTTCTCCGATTACCGCAAGCAGACGATCCTCACTGAGAAACTGCGGCAAGAGATCGTGCTGGATCTCATGCGTGATGCGCGTGGGAGGCGCGCCTCCATCCGACGGAACGGTGAAGAGCTCCCAGTCCTCGCGCAGCATCGCGCCGTACGCCACCGTGCGCCCCGAGGGAGAGAGCACGGGGGCCATCCACGGCGTGGTCACCGTGTCCGCGGTTGTTGACTCCGCGGTCCCGCGCTTCACGTGAATACGCGCTGTTCCGCCGCCAGTCTCCACCCACGCGAAGCTGCTGCCATCGCGCGACCAAGTGTAGTTCGCACCGCGGTACACCGTACCGATTGCGGCGTCGGTCACCTCCGCAATCGCATTGACGCGTGCGGCGCCAGCG
>JAYTDH010000335.1:0-4588 GCA_043736095.1 Gemmatimonas sp. | reverse complement strand
GGCAGAAAGCTCATCACCACCGCGAGCTGGCCAGTCGGGTTGGTCATCACCGGCTGCACGAAGATGATGCTGAACACCAACATCATCAGCACCGGCTGCGCGGCCTGCTGCGCTTCTTCTTGCGAGCTCACCATCGCACCCACCGCGGCAAAGAGCGACGCGTAGAAGGTGTAGCCGAGGATAAAGAAGAGCACGAGCGCGACGGCCACGAGTGGCTCGATCGTTGGGAACGTGAGCGCTGGCATGCCGGGAATCCCCATCGCCTTGAAGACCCTCGCGCGCTGTTGCCAGAACAGAATGCTGCTCACAATCCAGACGAACTGCTGCGTGAGCCCCACCGCGCCCACCCCAATCACCTTGCCCGCGAGCAACACGTCTGGGCTGACGCTTGAAATCACCACTTCGGCCACGCGCGTGGTCTTTTCCTCGAGTACGCCGCGCAGGATGTTCTGCCCGTACAGGATGATGCTCATGTAGAGCAAGAAGGCGACGCCAAACCCGAAGATCGTTCCCGCGAGGCCCGAACCCCCCTTGCCCTGATCCGTGACCTTCTCTCCGGAGACATTCACGCGCAGCTTCGCCATCCCCTCCGCCACTTCGGCGGAGATGCCCGCTTGCTCCGCGCGCGCGGCGAGGAGCGCGTAGCGCGTCGCCGACTCCAACGCCTCGACCTGGCCCACAGAGCCCGCGTCGCGCCCCAAGTAGCGGGCGCGGCCGCTATTTACGGTCGCGCTGTCGAGAATCAGCACGCCGTTTTCTTCACGCGCCTGCACTTTGGCCACCAACGCGTCCTCAATCACCGCGACGCCCGCTTGATCGACCGTGTCCACCTGCGCGAGCTTCGGCACGCCACCCACCGCGAGTTGCGGCACGGCGAGGCGCAGCGCCACGCGCTCACCAAGCCCAATCCCCGTGGCATCCACAATGCGCAGCGAACTCACCCGCGCTTCGCGCATCCCCTTCACCGAGAGGTAGCCGGGGAGGATCATGATGGCGGCAAAGAACACCGGCCCAAAGAGCGTCACGATGATGAACCACTTCGTGCGCACGCGCTCAAAATACTCGCGCTTGATGACCGCCCAGAGCTTAGCCATGTCCGCTCATCCCCTCTTCGACGTTGGTCGCGCCGACACGCTGCAGGAAGATCTGATGCAGCGAAGGCTGCACCTTTTCAAATCGGTTGATCGTCGCGCCCGCTTCCACGAGGCGCCGTAACAACGTCTGGGCATCGCCGCCGTGAGCGAGCTCAATCTCAAAAAACGTCGAGTTGTCGTCCACTCGCGAGACGAGCTTGGTGTCGTGCAGAATCGCGTGAACCGTCTCGTTGGCACCGCCGTCGAGGCCAATCGCTACAGTACGGCCGGCATTTTCCGCTTTCACCCCAGCGACACTCCCGTCCAGCACCTTCTCGCCACGCGCGATGATGCACACCGCGTCGCAAAGACGTTCGGCATTATCCATCAGGTGCGTGGAGAAGATCACCGTCTTCCCGCGACGGCGCAGTTCGACCACGGTATCCTTGAGCGCCTGCGCATTGATCGGATCGAGACCGCTGAACGGCTCGTCGAGAATCACCAACTCCGGCTCGTGCAACAGCGTGCCGATGAACTGCACCTTCTGCTGCATGCCGCGCGAGAGCTCATCGACCTTGGCCTTTCCCCAATCCTTCTCGGCGGTCTTGAGCGTGAGTCGCTCGAGCCACTCGTCAATTCGGATATCGGCGACTTTCCGCGGCACGCCTTTGAGTTCGGCGAGGAATCGCAGGACGTCGCGCACCGACATCTTTTTGTACAGGCCGCGCTCCTCGGGGAGATAGCCGAGGCGGTCGAGGATCGCGGGGTCGCGATTCGACTTGCCGAGCACCGTGATCGTCCCCGTGTCGGGGCCGATGATGTTGAGGATCATGCGGATTGTCGTCGTCTTGCCCGCGCCGTTAGGGCCGAGCAACCCGTAGACGGTGCCGCGGGGAACGACGAGAGAGAGCGAGCGGACCGCAACGTGCTCAGCGTAGCGCTTGGAGACGTCGCGGATCTCGAGGGCGAGATCGGCCATGGGGTCCGGGGTAAGAGGCCTTGATAAGGTAATGCGTGCGTGGAGCCCGGGAACCGCCGCCACCGCTACGGCCGCCGCCATCACCGCGGTACCGCCGCCGCTACGGTCGGCCATAAGCCGCACGTCGTCGGCATTCCTCCTCCCGCAGGACTGGCTTCCGCCCCGCCGTTCTGCGACACTACGAGCGATGCGTCTTCTGCGTTCTCGCCTGACCCTGTCTGGTATCGCCGCGGCGACACTCGCGGCCTTTGCCATCGCCGCCTGCGGCGACCGCTCGCCGCGCGACACGCTCGTGGTCTTCAACGCGGGGTCGTTGGCGCGGCCGCTTCGTGCGGCGCTCGATACTTTTGCCCAGCGCTACAATGTGCGCGTCGAGCAGGAGAGCGCTGGCTCGCTGGAGTCCGCGCGCAAGATGACCGAACTTGGCAAGACGCCAGATCTGATTGCGCTCGCTGATGCCGATGTGTTCCCTAGCTACCTGATGCCCGCGCAGGTCGACGGCTACGTGGAGTTTGCACGCAACCGGATGGTGCTCGCCTTCACTGATCGGTCGAACGGGCAGGGGAGCATCGACCCGACCAACTGGTACCAGATCATCACGCGCACTGGGATCGAAGTGGGCCGATCTGATCCCGATCTCGATCCCAATGGCTATCGCACGCTGATGGTGTGGCAGCTAGCCGAGCGTGTGTATGGGGTGCCTGGCTTGGCAGCCCGACTCGCGACCTCCGCGCCGCCACGCAATGTGCGCCCCAAAGAGGCCGATCTGATCGGACTGCTCGAAGCGGGCGAACTCGACTATATCTGGTCGTACGAGTCCATCGCGCGAGCAATGAAGTTCCACTACATCACGTTCAGCGATTCGCTCGATCTCTCGAACCCTGCGCTCGCCAGCTTCTACGCGAACGCCAACGTCACTGTGCGCGGCGCTACGCGAGGCACCCGCGTCACCTTCGTCGGGAAGCCGATCGTCTACGCCTTCGCCGTGCCAATCGCCGCGCCACATCGTGCCGTCGCAGAGCGATTCGCCGCGTTCTTGATTTCAACTGAGGGACGCGAAATCCTGCGGCGCGAGGGGCTTGATGCACTAGACAGTCTGCTCGCCGTCGGTGCGCGACCGAGTTGGATGCCCGCGCCAGATAGCGCGACCAGCGCGCCGAATGAGCTGCCCGCCCGCGCCGATAGCGCACGTTCTCCGGACCGCCCGTGAGCGCGCGCCGCAGTTCGAGTCGCCTGCTCCCCGCGCTCCTCAGTGTGATCGCGGCACTGATGGCATCGCTCCTGTTGCTCTTCCTCGCCGCGCCAATCTTGCGCCTCGTCAGCGAAGCCGGTGGCGCGGGACTCAGTCGGCTCGGTACCGACGCCGAACTCCGCGCCTCACTCCGGCTCACCGGAGTTGCCGCCACAGCGGCGACGCTCATTGGCGTGCTCTGCGGCACACCGCTCGCCTGGCTGCTCGCGCGCCGCGAGTTCCCCGGACGGGCGCTCCTCTCGGCGCTGCTTGATCTTCCGCTCCTGATTCCGCATCCCGCGGCCGGTATCGCCCTCCTCCTCCTCCTTGGCCGCGACAGCGCGGTCGGCGGCGCGGCGCTGGAGTTCGGACTGCGCATTGTCGGCACGCCCATCGGCATTATCGCCGCCATGTTGTTCGTGTCGGCGCCGCTCTTCGTGAGCGGTGCGCGCGAGGCCTTTGCCAAAGTCGACGCGCGCTACGAAGGGGTCGCGCGTACGCTCGGCGACACGCCGTGGAGCGCCTTCCGTCGCGTCACGCTTCCACTCGCCGGGCGCGGGCTCCTCGCCAGTGCCGTCGTGATGTGGGCGCGTGCGGTGAGCGAGTTCGGGGCGATTGTGATTCTCACGTACAATCCTAAAGTCGCGAGCGTGCTCAGCTACGATCGCTTCACGAGCTACGGCCTGAGCGAAGCGCTCCCCGTGGCCGCCGTGCTGGCGATTCTCGCGCTCATCCCGCTCACCTTATTGCGCGCGCTCAAGCCTGATCGGAGCGCCGACCGATGAGCGGCATCACGCTCGCCCACGTCGCAGCTAAGAAGGGACGCTTCGTACTCGATGAGGTCTCATTCTCACTCGCCGCGGGGGAGTACGGTGTCGTGATCGGTCCCGCTGGCTCAGGGAAGACGACGCTGCTCGAAGTCGTCGCGGGGCTACTCCCTACGCACGCGGGGAGTGTCACGCTCCACAGCACAGATGCCCGCAAGCTCCCACCCGAGCGGCGCAATCTGAGCCTCGTGTATCAGCACGCGTTTCTGTTTCCGCACCTGAGCGTGCGCGAGAACATCGCCTACGGCGCGGCCGACGACGCCACCTTTCACGAGGTCGCCGAACGATTCGACGTCGTGCCACTCTTCGCGCGCGATGTGCGTTCGCTCTCCGGCGGCGAGCGGCAACTCGTCGCGCTCGCTCGGGCCTTTGCGCGGCGGCCGCGCCTCCTGCTTCTCGACGAACCTTTCTCTGCCCTCGATCCCCGCCGCCGCACCCTCGTGCGTCGCGAGGTCCGCGCATTGCACCGTGCCTGGGG
>JAYTDH010000334.1:0-2189 GCA_043736095.1 Gemmatimonas sp. | reverse complement strand
ACCGAGGGAAAGACCGAGCTCACCGTATGCGCGCTCCCGGCGGCGCGCACCTGAGCGAGAGCGGGGAGGAGGCCCGCGTCAATCGCCCCGTAGAGGGTGTCGGGGCGGACGCCATCGGCGACGATGATGCAGAGAGTCACTCGTCAACGTACACTTTATGTCCTATGGCCTCCAAACTGAAAGCGAAGCGAGCGAAGAAAGCGACGCCCGCAAAGAAGCCGACGCCGGCGAAGAGTCGCAAGAAAGTGATCATTGAGCGCGGCGGCACTCCCGGCCCCGAATCGCCCCGCCGCGCGCGCACGGCCTCCGGCAAACCCGCCAACGCCGAACGCATGAATGAAGCGGCGAACCTCTCGATCGCCGGCTTGCAAGAGCGGATCGCCGAGGGCGCACGCGCGTCGGGGCAGCTCACCACGGTGCAGGATGAGATTCTGCAGCGCCGCTCGAACGACGACGCGATCGGCGACTTCTCGTGGGCGCTCACGGAGGATCAACGACTCCTCCAGTACGGCGGCCCCAAGAGCGACTTTCGCTCCACCGATCCCTGGCGCGTCATGCGCATCACCTCAGAGTTCATCGAAGGATTCGACAAGCTCGCCGCCATCGAGAAAGGCGTCTCCATCTTCGGCTCGGCGCGCACACATCCCGATGATCCGCAGTATCTCGCCGCCGTCGAAACCGGCCGACTCCTCGGCGAGAAGGGCTTCAGCATCATCACCGGTGCTGGCCCGGGGATTATGGAAGCGGCCAACAAGGGCGCCAAGCTCGCCGGCGCACCGTCGTATGGCTGCAATATCGAGCTGCCGTTCGAGCAGGGCGCGAATCCGTACGTCGACACGCTCGTCGGGTTCCGCTACTTCGCTGTGCGGAAGACGATGTTCATCAAGTACTCGAGCGCGTTCATCATCTTCCCTGGCGGGTTCGGGACGTTCGACGAACTCTTCGAGGCGTTGACGCTGATCCAGACCGGGAAGATCTCGCAGTTTCCTGTGGTCCTGTTTGGCAAACACTACTGGGCGGGCCTCGTGCGGTGGATCCAGTCGCGTGTGTTGGCGGAGCGGAAGATCTCGCCCGGGGACATGGATCTGATTGTGGTGACCGACGATCCCAAGGAAGCGACGCGCGTGGTAGCCGAAGCGTACGAGCTGCAGCTTAAGACCGCTCGCCG
This sequence comes from Gemmatimonas sp., assembly GCA_043736095.1. GTDB lineage: Bacteria > Gemmatimonadota > Gemmatimonadetes > Gemmatimonadales > Gemmatimonadaceae > Pseudogemmatithrix. The sequence continues at coordinate 1,021 of JAYTDH010000334.1, read as the reverse complement.
GCGCGTGGATGATGGGGTTGTGTCGCCGGCACGGAACACCACGAGCACGTAGGGCGCTTCCCCACGCGGCGCTCGCTATCTTACACGGCGATTTAGTGTCGTCGTAAACACGCAGTATTCCACACCGGTCGGAGATCGAGCAGATGGCGGCGAAGAAGGCAACCAAGGCGAGTGCGGGCGGCAACAAGGCCGATCAGAAGCGCGCCGCGGAACAGCGCGAGACCAAGAGCCATAAGGTCGGCACCAAGGCGAAGAGCACATTCCTGCGCGGCAAGAAGATCGACCCGCGCAAGATCGACGGCACTGAGTCTGTGGTGCAGCTCGTCGATGGCGCCTTCCAGAGCTACAACTCCGGACGCCTGCGCGAGGGATGTCAGCTCTTCACCGAACTGATGCTCGAGAAGAACGTCACCGTCGGGATGACGCTCACGGGCGCGCTGACCCCTGCAGGGCTCGGCATGAGCACGATCATTCCGCTCATGGAAGCGGGCTTCGTGGATTGGATTATCTCGACTGGCGCCAATCTCTACCACGACACGCACTTCGGACTCGGCCTCTCGATGCACCGCGGCAATCCGAACGCGAGCGATACCGTGCTGCGCGAAGAGGGCGTGGTCCGCATCTACGACGTGTTCTTCGACTACGACGTGCTGCTGAGCACCGATGCGTTCTTCCGCAAGATCATCCGCGCGCCGGAGTTTCAGCGCACGATGTCATCGGCGGAGTTCCATCATCTCTGCGGCAAGTACCTAGTGGAGCGCGAGAAGGCGCTGGGCATTCCGCAGAAGTCGCTGCTCGCCGCCGCGTACCGCTGTGGCGTGCCGATCTACACCTCATCGCCGGGGGACTCGAGCATCGGCATGAATGTCGCCGCGCTCGCGCTCGAGGGCGGGACCTGCGTGATCGATCCGAACAAGGACGTGAACGAGACGGCTTCGATTGTGTTGCACGCGAAGCGGAATGGCGGCGAGAGTGCGATCCTGATCGCCGGTGGCGGATCACCAAAGAACTTCGCGCTGCA
>JAYTDH010000333.1:0-2344 GCA_043736095.1 Gemmatimonas sp. | reverse complement strand
AACACGTGCCGGTCCGAGATGCTCCCGATTATTACGATGTGCCCACTACCGCGCGCGCGCATCCCCGGGAGCATTTCCCGCGTCAAACGGAGCGGCGCGGTGGTGTTGAGCGCGAGCGCGAGATCCAAGTCTGCATCACTCGTCTGCTCAATGCTCGCGAGCGGGAAGGTCCCCGCCGAGTGCACGACGATATCTGGATCCGCACCGAGCAGCTCGCGCGCGGCGCGGGCGACGGCCGCGGCCGCCCCAGGCTGCGCGAGGTCCGCGCTCAGCACCGCCGCACCGTGCGGCAACTCCGCGGCGAGCGACTGCAACTCCGCGGTGGATCGTGCCACCAACACAACGCGCGCGCCGGCCGCGGCCAACGCGCGCGCGCACGCCGCACCGATTCCTCGCGAGGCGCCAGTGACGAGCGCCGTCCGCCCCGCGAGCGCGCTCACCGGCGCGGACCGTGTGCGAGACGCAAGAACTCGTCGCGCGTCGCTGGGTCATTCTTGAACGACCCCTTCAGCGACGAGGTGATGGTACGCGAGTTCTGCTTCTCCACCCCGCGCATCATCATGCAGAGGTGTTCGCACTCGATCACGACGCCGACGCCGACCGGCTTGAGCACGTCCTGGATCGCCTGCGCGATCTGTTCCGTGAGCCGTTCCTGCACCTGCAAGCGGCGTGCGAAGACCTCGACGATGCGCGGGAGCTTGGAGAGCCCGACAATGTGCCCGTGGGGGATGTAGGCGATATGTGCCTTGCCGAAGAACGGCAGCATATGATGCTCGCACATCGAGTAGAGCTCAATGTCCCGCACCATCACCATCGACTCGTGTGCTTCATCGAACACCGCATCACCCACCACCTCGGCAACGTCCATCTCATAGCCGCGCGTCAGCCACGCCATCGCTTTAGCGACGCGCTCCGGCGTCTTGAGGAGGCCGTCGCGCGAGGGGTCCTCGCCGATCAACTCGAGTTGCTTCCGCACGACGTTCTCGAACTCAATCATGCGCGACGCATTTGTCCCGGCTTCCGCCTCGAAGGCATCGGCGCCGGTGGCGGTCCGTGCCGCGCGCAGGGCGGCCCTAGCGGCCGTCGTATTCGACATAGTGGTTCTCCGTTTCCCACAGCTTGAGGCGTACGAGTCGCGATGGCGCGACCTTCGGCGCGAGCTGGCGCCAACACGCCAATACAAGGTTTTCAGTGGTCGGAATTGTTCCCGCCATGAACGGGACGTCGAGATTCAGGTTTTTGTGATCGATATGCCGAACAAGTTCCTGTTCGGCAATCCGCTTGAGTTCGCCCAAATCCATGACGTAGCCAGTCTCGGGATCGACCTCGCCGGCGACGGTGATCTCGAGCGTGTAGTTATGTCCGTGCCAATTCGGGTTGTTGCACTTGCCGAAGGTGGCCTGATTGCGCTCGTCGCTCCACGCGGGATTGTACACGCGGTGCGCGGCGTTGAAACGGACAAGGCGGGTGGCGGTGACGAGAGGCATCGCGGCGAGTGGGAGGAAAGGACTACATTAAGCCTGTAGAAGTCGTCGCGGTTCCGCGAGGGTCACCCCCTGACAGTCTGACCGTGAGGGGTCTCCGGAAAAGGCAGACGCTCCGAGCGCGAAGCGACCGGAGCGTCTGCAAGAGTGGGAACAGAGAGGGTTTTTGAAGCCCTGTCGAAAGGTAAGGCCCTCACCCTGGTGGCGACTTCCCGGCGTCCGGGCATGTCGGTTACAGAGATATCGGATCCCGATCGTAGGACTTATCGGCTCAAAAAATGAATCTCTCCGTCCCGTAAGGACGATGTGCTGAATGTAGGTGCGGCGCGCGGCGTGTCAATCACTCTTTTCGTGCGATACAACCCATGGACCTGTTGACGATTATCGGTGGCGTGATGCTGGCCTTCTGGGCCATCGGCACCTTCTTCCTCGAAGCGCCCGGCATTATCCACCTCTTCCTCTCGCTCGGCGTCTTCCTCGTCGTGCTCGGCGTCGTGAAGCGCGCAGAACGGGCGCGCAACGCCAAGTAGGACGCGGTCGGGAGTGCCGGTTCCATTGAGTATCGGACGCTTCTCTCAGATCTCCCAGTTCGACACAGCGATCCCGCGCAACGCCGGCACCTCTTCGTAGCCGCTGAGCGTCATCCGAAGGTCGGTCCAGCGCACCCGCGCCCCATTGGCCACCATCACGCGGAACGCGCTTCCGTATTCGCCCTGCATACGCACGGCGGCGCGCAGGGCCCCGCTCCGCCTCGCCTGCGCGCGCACCAGCGACATCAGCGGCAGCAGGTCGCTTTCGTCACCGACCACGAGTTTGAGCACGCGAAGCTCCTCGCGACTCCGCCCCTCCACGAGCGGCAC
>JAYTDH010000332.1:0-15196 GCA_043736095.1 Gemmatimonas sp. | reverse complement strand
TGCGCCACGCCGTTAGCATAATATGAAATAATCTCACGGCCGCGCGGGAGTATCACGTAAGAATCCCCCGACCGATGCAGCACGCGGCGCATCTCGAGCATCCGATACGCACGCTCGAACGTCTCGGCCCCTTCGCGTTGCGGCTCCATCACCTCGGCCCCTTGCGCAATCAACACATCGCGGAGCTCCTCGATGCGCGAGATGAGCTTGGCCTCGGGGATCACCTCGCTCTCAAAGGTTTGCAGCGCCGCACAGACGAGTGGTACCGCCGTCACGGGGACGATGCTCCCGATACGGTGCATCATCGCGTCGGTGAATTCCTGCACCTTCGCCAAGCGCTCGGCGCGCGGGAGTTCGAACAGCGGAGTGCCGGCGGCCGCCACCGAGGCGATCCACGGAGCCACTGGCACCGGTTCGCCGACTACGACAGCAGCGCGCCCATACCGCTTCCATCGTCCGGTGCCGAGCCGCCCGAAGCTCGATCCCGCATAGTTGAGCACTTCGCGGAACTGCGCCATGCGTGAGGTGGACGATCCTCCCTCAGTGATGCGCAACTCGCGGAGCAACGTGCGATCCTCGAGCACGCGATCGTAGTTGAGTCCCACGGGCACGACATACATCCGCTCCGCAAAACCAACCTCGCGTGCCGTGCCGAGCATGTAGTCGAGCATGCCGATTTTCGCGGGACGGAGGCGCCCATCGCGCGAGAGTCCGCCCTCGGGGAAGAGGCCTTGCGTGACGCCGTTGCGCGTAATCAACTGCACGTAGCACTCGAGCACGGTGTGATACAACGGCTCGCGATAGCGACGTCGGATGAAGTATGAGCCGAAGCTCTTGAAGAGGTACTCAAGCGGGAAGACGCGCGCCCACTCGCCGACCGCGTACGAAATCGCGACTTGGCCAGCGAGTCCGTAGCTCGCTAGCACATAGTCCGCGTTGGAGCGGTGATTCATCAGGTAGATGACAATGCTCTCGCGCGGCAGTCGCTCGAACGCCTCAGGCGAACGGATGCGCACCGACGTCTTATAGAAGAAGCCGAGCGCCGCCTTGGAGAGCGCGTACCCGAACTGGTAGTACATCAGGAGATTGAACGCCGGGACAATCTCGTCGAGGTACATCCGCACGCGCTGCCACACCTGTGCTTTAGGCGTTCCATGCTCCGCCGCGTGTGCTTCGACGGCGGCGGCGATGGTGGGATCGGCGAGCAGCGCCTCGGTGATGTAGCGCTTGCCCGTGAGCTTGAAGCGATCGACACGCGCACGAAAGCGAAACAGTGCGCGGCGCGCGGCCTTTCGTGTCCAGCGTCGCCAGAGCGCCACGCCGAGTACGACCCCAATAGGGGCGAGCAGCAGCGCGCTCACGAGGAGATGCCAGGGGCGTATGGTCACGCAGGGAAGCGTAGCTCAAGGGTGTCGCCCGCGGCGACGAGTCCGTAGAACGCGCCGACGACGGCGCACTCGGTTTCGACGGCGTAGTGCACGAGATCGTGGTGCGCGAAGAACGCGGCGTGGCGCTCTTGGCGCTGCCAGGTGCTAGTGCCATCGGCGCGCGCGAGGGTGAAGGCGGACCCGCCGTCGGACTTCTTCTTGAGTATGAGTATCAGCGTCATGTCGACATCATGTCAGCGTCAGAATGATCGCAGCGAGAGATCACGCGGCGCATCGGCCCTCGCGCGGGCGACCACCCTGAAACGTCAACCGCGTCGCGCGCAGAGTCAACGCGCCGGGAGCTGAGCAACGCGTGGCGCTCTGGGTGGATCGGGCGTACTGTTGGCTCAATGCGAGACTCGCGGGAGTACCGGACGTCGCCCAAGCCGCTTTTTGATTCGGTCCCCGAGGCGCCGGACCCAACGCCGACGTCGGTGCGCGCGGGACGGACCGTCTCGGCCACGTTGCTCTTTGGGTGGCCCTGGGCACTCCTCGCGGCGGTCACCACATTGAAAGCACCAACGCCACGCTTGTCAGTACGTGTTCGGCGAGTTGGTGGGGCTTTTTTCTCTGTTCCTCAACTGCGTATCCGCTGATTTTCGTCGTGTCCACGTTGGTGTCGCGCAGCGCGCTGCGTGCGCGTGCCGTCGCGCTCGCTGTGTTCGCCGCGTGGGCACCGGCGCTGGGGATGCTGTACGTGACGTGGAAGTCCGAGATGTTCACGCGCGTGTTTTAACCGTCACCCGCCGGTTCACATACCGCGTCGCTCGTGCTCCGTGAACACAGGGTGGAGCGCCAACGCGCACGACGCAGTGCGCGACGCCGTGCAACGACGGTAGCGGCCAGCGAGCCGTGGCGTACATTCGATAAATGTCCTCCTCCCCGACCTTCGCGCGTGTCGTCTTCCGCGTCGCCGCTGTAACCGGGCTGCTCGTGTTGGCGCCCATGTACGTGCTGCTCGATGAGATCGGCGAGCGCTTCCCTCCGGCGATCACGCAGCCGGTGTTCTATTACGGCTTCGTGGGAATCGCGATTGCGTTTCAGCTGGCTTTCCTGGTGATCGCGAGCGATCCGGTGCGGTACCGCGCGCTGATGCCAGTTGCGGTCATTGAAAAGCTGTCGCTCGGCATTCCAGCAATGATCCTGCTCTCACAGGATCGCGTCGCGCGGATGATCGCGGCTGGCGCGGGGATTGATCTGGTCCTCGGCGTGCTCTTCGCTGTGGCTTACGTGCTCACACCTCGGGCGCACGCCGCGACTTGATCTCGGCGAGCGCCACACGCGCGGATTCCGCCTCACGCGAGTCGGGAAATGCATCGATAAGTCGGCGGAGTTCGGCGAGTGCGCGTCCTTCCTCGGCGAGCGGACCAAGGTAGAGATCGACAATCTTTTGCTGGACGTAGCGCCGCAAGTCTGTGCCGCCGGCGTTGAGTTGACGAGCTTGCAGGTACAGTGACAGCGCTCTCGCGGGGTCCTTCCGTGCGCGCAGGTGGAAATCTGCGGCCTTCGCGATGACTCCCGGCAGACCTGGGTTTTCGAGGATTGCGACATCCCAAGCGGTGGCGGCCCCATCGAAGTCGCCGCGAATCTCCAATGTGTCGATATGCGAAAAGGTCGGCGTGTACGCAGTGGAGTCGCCGCTCGGCGCGAAGAGCGAACTGGCCGCGTTCCCGCTGATGCTCGCGAGACTCCGCGCGATGAATGCGCCGATGTTGAACGCGATGACGATCCCGACGAGCGTGATGAGCGGGTTCGCTGGGAGATAGCCCTTGGCCTGCAATAGACCAGTGAAGATGAGTCCCGTGACGCCGACGACGCTGCCTTGGATGTAGCCCCTCTCCAGCATCCATTCGAGGGACCACTTGTCTCGCGAACCCGTGTCCATGGGAGCATCTCCGTGACCGTAGTCGTATCCGAGGGCCGTGACCCTGACGATACGCCCTGGATGCGCCGAGGGGAATGCAGGGCGCTCTCACGGCCATCCGCGCGGGCGAGTCAGCGAAGGTTAGTTTTCCACGATGATTGATCGTGATCGCATCCTCGTGGTCGCGGCGACCGCCCGAGAACTCGCGGCGCCAGCTGGGTGGCGCACGCTGGCCTGCGGCGTGGGCCCCGTGGATGCCGCGGCGCGCACCGCGGAGGCGATTGCGACACACCGGCCGGCGGCCATCCTCCACGTGGGGATCGCGGGGGCGCGCCGCGCCGCCGCCCTCGCGCCCGCGTCGCTCGTGATCGGCAGCGAGTCGCGCTACTGCGATCTCGACGTGCCCGAACAGTTCGCGCCGCGGATCTGCTTTCCCAGTGCGGGACTCGTCGCCACCGCGCGCGCTGTGCTCCCCGCGGCCACCTTCCTGCCGATTGGGACCACGGCGCGCGTCGGGGGGAGCCGGGAGTGCGATGTCGAAGCAATGGAGGGATTCAGCGTTCTCCGCGCGGCGGCGCTCGCCGGAGTCGCGGCGATCGAAATCCGCGCGATCTCCAACGACATCGAGGAGTCGGATCGTGCGCGCTGGCACTTTGAATCGGCCTTCGCGGCAATCACTGCCATCACGCCGCAACTCGTAGACGCGATCTGTGCGCGGAGCGTCGATGCGTGAGCTGACGTTCGGGTACTCCCCCTGCCCCAACGACACCTTCGCGTTCCACGCGTTGGCACACGGACTCGTCGAGGCGCCCTTCCGCGTGCGCCCTGTGCTTCTCGATATCGAAGAGCTCAACCGACGCGCGCACACAGGAGAGTTCGATCTCACGAAGTTGAGCGTGGGCGCGTTCGCCGCGGTGGGTGATCGCTATCGATTGCTGCGTAGCGGTGCCGCGCTCGGACATGGCGTTGGCCCGCTCGTCGTGACGCGCACGCCGATGTCGCTCGCCGATGCCGTACGAGGGCGCGTGGCGATTCCGGGGCAGGAGACGACGGCGTACCGCTTGCTGCGTCTCGCCGCGCCGACGATTGGCGAGGTGGTCGAGATGCGCTACGACCAGATCTTGCGCGCTGTCGGCAGTGGCGAAGTCGATGCGGGCCTCATTATTCACGAGAGCCGCTTCACTTACGCCGATCATGGCCTTGTGCAGGTGGTGGATCTAGGGGCGTGGTGGGAAGCGGAGACGGCGTTGCCTGTGCCGCTCGCGGGGATCTGCGCGCGCTCGGATCTCGACGAGGCCACTCGTGCCGCCGCAGAAACCGCTCTCCGCGCCTCAGTGCAGTATGCCTTCGACCATCCGGAAGCGAGCCGCGACTACGTGCGCGCACACGCGCAGGAGATGTCTGCCGAGGTCTGTGAGCAGCACATCGCGCTGTATGTGAACGAGTGGAGCCTCGACATCGGCGATGAGGGGCTCCGGGCGATCTCGCGGCTGCAGAGCGCGCGCTAGGCCCCCACATTTGGGTGAACCCCCACCGGTCCCCGAATGCGCGCGAACCACTCACTGCACCGCTCCATGATCCGCTCGGCGTACCGCGCCCTGTACCGCGCCCTGTACCGCGCCCTGTACCTCGCCCTGATCGCCGCGGTCGCTGTCGCCTGTAGTGCGCCGGAGAATCCGCGGTACCCGCTCGTCCTGCGTGGCGGGCGAGTCATGGACCCCAACAGCGGTATGGACACCATCGCCGATGTCGCCATCGCCGGTGGCCGCATCGTCGCGATTTCGATGAAGCCGCTGCGAGGTGACTCCGTCATTGACGTTGCCGGACTGGTCGTCGCACCGGGATTCATCGACCTGCATGCGCATGGACAGGACAGCGCCGATATGTGGCTCAAGGTGCGCGACGGCGTGACCACGCAGCTGGAGATGGAGATCGGCGTGTATCCCGTGGCACCGTGGTACGCGGCGATGGAGGGCCACGCGCCGGCGAATTACGGCGCGACGGTGAGCCACCTCTCGGCGCGCTTCGCCGAGTTTCATGGCATTGAGGTCGGTCATTGGAGCTTGAATCCGCAGGCGATTCTCGCACTCGGTCCGAATCCGGCGGGCGCGAATCAGGCGGCAACGCCGCAGCAGGTGCTGTCGATTGCCGCGCGGCTGCAGCAGGGACTCGACGAAGGCGCGCTGGGGGTTGGATTCGGGATCAACTACACGCCGGCGGCAACGCGCGCCGAAATCACGACGATGTTTCGCATCGCCGCGCTGAATCGTGCGACGGCGTATGTGCACACGCGGCGCTTCGGGCTCGGTGCGATCCGAGAGGCCATCGAGACGGCCGACACCACGGGCGCGTCGCTGCACATTGTGCATATCGGGAGCAGCGGTGGGAGCGAAGTACGGGAGGCGCTGGCCCTGATCGATTCCGTCCGCGAGGCCGGGTTGGACGTCTCGACTGAGGTCTATCCGTACACGGCGGCGTCCACGCTGATCGAGTCCGCGCTCTTTAACCCGGGGTGGCAGGAGAACCTGCACATCACCTATGGCGACCTCGCCTGGCCCGCGACTGGGGAGCGGCTGACCAAGGAGACTTTTGATAAGTACCGCGCGCAGGGAGGCGCGGTGACCATCTATATGATGCAGGATGCGAACATCGAGTACGCGCTGGCGTACCCGAGCGTCATAGTCGCGAGCGATGGCATGCCGTTCGTGAACGGTGCCGGGCATCCGCGAGGCACTGGCACATCGGCCCGGTTACTCGGGCGATACGTCCGCACGCAGCAGTTGATGCCGCTGATGACCGCGCTGGCAAAACTGACAATCCTCCCCGCGCTCCGGCTGGAGAGCTACCTCCCGGCGATGCGCCAGAAGGGTCGGATTGCAGTTGGTGCGGACGCTGACATCACGATCTTCGACCCCGCGACGGTGATCGACAACGCGACGTACGAGACGCCGATGGTGCCGTCGAGCGGGATCCCCTTCGTGATGGTAAACGGGACGCTCGTGGTGCGGGACGGGGTGCCGGTGGGTGGCGTGAGTCCAGGGCGGGCGGTGCGGGTCCCGGCCTCCGGGGGCCGGCGCCCGGAGCCGTAGCGGTCCGGCAGGGGGATTGAGGGTTGACACTTTCCTGAAAAACCCCACTTTGTTTGGCGTCCGAACAAAGTCCCCGATTGCACGTTCATCTTGCCACGCACGCGTGGCGGAGGTCCCATGGGTCCCTGGAATCCGCTCGCCCTTCGCGCCTCGACTTCGATGCGATCTGCGATCCGCGCGCTTGCCTGCGCGGCCGTCCTTCTCGCACCGGCTGCCGCGGCCGCGCAGAGCCCCCTGCCCGTCATCCGCGTGCAGTCTGACGACGCGGGAATGCGCCTCCAAGTAGACGGACGCGACTTCTTCGTGAAGGGCGTCAACTGGGACTACTTCCCCATCGGGACGAACTACTCGTACAGTCTCTGGACGCAAACCGACGACATCGTCCCCTTGGCCGTTACGGACTCAAGGTGGATGGCGGGTGGATGCCGAACACGGAGTACAACAGTCCGCGCGTCCGCGCGCAGATCCTCGCCGAAGTGAGTTCGATGATTGCCGAGTCAAGGACACGCCGAGCGTGCTGTTCTGGTTGCTTGGCAATGAGAACAACTACGGGCTCACAAGGAAGGAGGCGTCGCAGATCGGGGAGGTTGAGCGGCGCGGCTTAGGGCGCGCCGACGGTGGGAAAGAGAGTGGGATCCTGCAGAGCCGCGTCGAGCACGAGAGTAGCGGCACCGATTGCCACAACCTGCGGACCAAGCTCGCTGGAGCGAATCTCGGTGGAGGCCACAGCTGTCACGAAGGTCCGACGCAGCGCACTCGCCCGCACGGGTGCGAGGAAGCGTTCACCGAGCACAGCGAGCCCACCGCCGAGGATCACGGCAGCGGGGTTGAGCAGATTGAGCACGCCAGCGATGGCAATGCCGAGGTACTCGGCCGCTTCCTGCACGACCTGATTCGCCAGCGGATCGTCGGCCATTGCCGCGGCTTCGATCGTGACGAGCGTGGGCTCACCCTTGGCCAACAGGCTGCCCGGAAATGCCGGACGTAGCGCCTTCGCCCGGGCAATCAGCGCGTGACCGCCGACGAGCGTGGTCAGACAGCCGCGATTCCCGCAGACGCAGGGCTCACCATGCGCGTCGATCGATACGTGACCGATCTCACCGGCCACCCCGCTCGCGCCGCGCCGGATCTCGCCGCCGATGAAGTGCCCTGCGCCGATACCCGTCGCAACCTTGATGTAGGTGAAGTCTTCGAGGCCACGCCCACCACCCCACCAATGTTCGGCGAGCGCACCGCAGTTGGCGTCGTTATCCACGAGGACGGGCACTTTGTACTTTCCGAGCAGAGCGTTGAATCCGTGCTTCCCCTTCCATGCCGGAAGCGCGAGTTCACTGAGTCGGTCAGGATGGCGGGGATCGACAGGGCTCGGCACCGCGATTCCGATGCCCACGAGCCGCTCCCTTGCCTTACCCTGCATGGCGAGCGCGACGAGTTCTTTGATAATCGCGCGCGCACCGTCTGGATCGGTCCGCACCGCGCAATCGCGACGGTGCAAGACCTGCACAACGCCGCGGAGATTCGTCACCGCGACGGAGATGTGGGAGGCACCCATATCGACGCCGACGATGATCCCTCCATCGTCGTAGAACTCGAGGACGATGGGACGTCGGCCGCCGCGCGATGCGCCAATCCCCGCCTCGGCGACGAGTCCTGTCGCGAGGAGGGTGTCGACAATCTCAGAGACCGTAGAGCGCGAGAGTCCAGTGCGCTGCGCGATTTCTGCACGCGAAATGCGGTGTTCCACCCAGATCAGGCGAAGCACCGCATCGGCTAGCGGATTACGTGGCATAGCTAGAGAAGTCCTGTGGGCCAGAGTCGTCGTCGCCTCGAACGATAGTTCGTGCTCGCGGTTGTCGGTACCAGCGAACACGCCGTCCGCGCCGAAGTCGACGAGCTTGATCTTGAACGCGGCCGGAACAGCCGAAGCATCAGGGGTCCAGATGTCCATGCGGAAGTGCGTCATCGCCGTCGCATTGATCGTCGCCGTGGTGAACTCGATCCCGGCGAAGATCAAGTTGGTGTAACGCTTCGTCGCGTTCGTCGCGTTGGTCGCGTTGGTTGCGACGGTCACATCGGTCACATCGGTCACATCGGCGACATCGGCGACATCGGCGACATCGGCGACATCGGCCGCATCCCAACCTGCGGACCAGGTATCGAACGTGACGTTGGTGGACGCGTCACTGAAGAGCGCGAGCGCATACGAGGACTCCGGATCCGAGGACCAGTGGGTTCGTGGCCCGGGCAGGAAGCGCCGTGGGCCCGTCTTTGTTCGACCATCGAACAAAGTATGTGAAGTCAAGCCCCCGCTGTCAAGGCTCGGGGCTGAAGGCGGGGGCCGGAGGGGGAGCGGGCCGGGGGCCGGCAGCGGGGCCGGAACAGGGGCCGGAGGGAATCAGCGCCTCGCCAGACGCTTTCCAACCGTGACCCCGGCCACGGCGAGGCCGCCCACCGCGAGCCCGACCACCATGTCCAGAAGCGAGGTCACGACCAGCCGAAATGGGCCCGAGACCGCGCCCACGCCCTCTATGAGGTGCTCGACTGGCGCAATCCCGTGGACGAGGATCGAGCCGCCGACGAGGAACATGGCGAGGGTCCCGAGCACGGTCAGTGATTTCATAAGCCTGGGGGCCATCCAGAGGATGCCAGCGCCCAGCGCCTTGCCCGCCCCACCCCCGCGAATCAGCCGGAGCCCGAGATCGTCGAGCTTCACGATTCCCGCCACCAGTCCATAAACGAGCACCGTGATCCCCACGCCGATGATACTGAGCGCAAGGATTTGTTGGACGAGCGGCGCGCTGGCGACCGTACCGAGCGCAATCACCACAATCTCCGCCGAGAGGATGAAATCCGTCCGGATGGCACCCTTGATGCGCACCTGCTCCAGCGCGACGAGATCTACCGTCGCGTCGGTCAGCGAGGCACGGAGCGCGGCCTTGTGCTTCGCATCCTCCTGCGCTTCGTCAGGACTGTGCAGGAACTTGTGGAAGATCTTCTCGACGCCTTCGAAGCAGAGGAAGGCGCCACCGATCATCAGGAGTGGGGTGATGAGACTCGGGACGAAGGCGCTGATGAGGAGCGCGGCCGGCACGAGAATCAGCTTATTCACGAACGAGCCCTTCGCGACCGCCCAGACGACGGGGATCTCACGGTCGGCGGTGAAACCGGACACCTGCTCCGCGTTGAGTGCGAGATCGTCGCCGACCACACCGCTCGTCTTCTGGACCGCCACCTTACTCAGGGTCGCGACGTCGTCGAGGAGCGAGGTGATATCGTCGAGCAGCGCGAGAAGACTAGAGCCGGCCATGGCGCGCGAGGGGCAGGAGAGGAGCGAGAGAGGGTTGCAACTGGTGCGTTCTCAAGCGTAACTGAGAGTGAACGCGAGCCGCTACCCGACCCGCCTATTCTCTCGCTCCCGATGGAGATGCACGTTGCGCCTGATTGCTCGATTCCCCGCGTTGATTCTCACTCTGATTCTCACGACCCTCAGCGTCGCCTGCGCGTCGGTACGCGGCGGGAGTGGTGGCGTGCGGCCAGTGGTCGTGACGTATCGCGTGGTGCGTGGCGACTCGCTCCGCGCGCACGTGTTCGCGCCTCCAAGCGCGGTTGCGCTCGCACCCGCGCGCGCGGACTCCGCGCCGCACGCCGCCGTACTCCTACTCCACGGCGGCCGATGGAACGATGGCGAGCCCGCATTGGTCTACGACGCGGCCCGGAACTTCGCCCTCGCGGGATTCGTCGCCATCGCAATCGAATACCGCCTCAGCGACTCGACGCACACGCCGATCGACGCACTCGAGGATGCCTGCGGCGCAATCGTGTGGGCGCGGGCGCACGCCGACTCCCTCGGGTTCGCACCCGACCGCGTTGCAGGCTATGGAGTTTCGGCCGGCGGGCATCTCGCCGCGGCGACGGTGACGGTGGGGTGCCCGTTCGCCGCGATGAATCACGGCTTCGACGCGCTGGCCTTGCTGTCGCCGGCGCTGGACATCGAGGGCGACGCGCACTTCGGTCGGTTGTTGCTCGGCCGCGCGACCGCTGTCGACCTCTCGCCCGTTGCGCACGGACGCGCCGCGATGCCGCCGACGATGATCGTGCAGGGGGACAAGGACACGCTCACCCCGCTCGCGGGCGCGCAGCAATTCTGCCTGCTCGTGACAGCGACGCGCGGACGCTGCGAGCTGCGCGTCTATGCGGATCTCGGCCATCTACTCACACGCGATCTCGCGCATCCAGATGGTCCGTACGACCCCGACCCTCTCGCGCGCGCCGATTGGCTCGCGCGCCAAGTGGAGTTCCTGCGGAGTGTGTGGCGATGAGCGGGCGTCTTGAGGCGATCTGGCGCAAACGTGCGCATCGTGGGGTGATGGACGCCGTCCAGGAGGCAGAACTCGTGGAGGGTCAGGGCGTCTCCGGCAGCGTAGGACGCAGTACGCGCCGCCAGGTGACACTGATTGAACACGAGGTGTGGGCGCGCGTGATGGGCGAATTGACGGCAAATGTGGATCCCTCAGCGCGACGTGCAAATCTGATGATCAGTGGGATTCGCCTTGAGGAGACGCGCGGTCAGCTCCTGCGAATCGGCGCGACGCTCCTCAAGATCGGTGGACACACGACCCCGTGCGAGCGAATGGACGAGGCGCTCCCGGGGTTGCAGGAGGCGCTCCGTGCGCACTGGGGCGGCGGGGCGTTCGCACAGGTCGTCACCGGAGGGGTCATTCGGATTGGCGACTCGGTGACGTGGGAGCCGCTCGCACCATCTGAGACGCGATAGCTTTCGTCCGTGCCGACTGCCCTGCGTTTCGACAACCGTTTCGTTCGTGAACTTCCGGGCGACAAGTATTCCACCAATGAGCGCCGACAGGTTGTGGGCGCAAACTGGAGCGCGGTGCGCCCGACGCCAGTCGGATCGCCGCAGCTCCTCGCGCACTCGCGCGAGGTGGCGGCACTCATAGGTTTCGCTCCCGACGATCATCTGAGCGCGCGCTTCGCCGAGGTGTTTGGCGGGAACGCGTTGCTCAGCGGCATGGAGCCGTACGCGGCGTGCTACGGCGGGCATCAGTTCGGGAATTGGGCCGGTCAGCTCGGCGATGGACGCGCGATCACACTCGGTGAGGTTATCAATCCCGCAGGGGAGCGCTGGGAACTGCAGCTTAAAGGCGCAGGCCCCACGCCATACTCGCGAACGGCGGACGGACGGGCCGTACTTCGTTCCAGCATTCGCGAGTTCCTCTGCAGCGAGGCGATGCACCACCTCGGCGTCCCGACGACGCGCGCGCTGAGTCTCGTGACGACCGGAGATCTTGTGGAACGAGACATGTTCTACAACGGGCACCCAGAGCTCGAACCGGGGGCGGTCGTCTGCCGCGTGGCGCCGAGTTTCATTCGATTCGGAAACTTCGAGCTGCTCACCGCACGCGATGACACCGCGTTGCTCAGGCGGCTCGCCGACTTCACGATTGCTCGCGACTTTCCGCAGATTGATCCGGCCGATCCCGCGCGCTATGCGCAGTGGTTCCTAGAGGTCGCTGAGCGCACGGCCACGATGATTGTGCACTGGATGCGCGTGGGGTTCGTGCATGGCGTGATGAACACCGACAACATGAGTATCCTCGGGCTGACGATCGACTACGGGCCCTATGGCTGGCTCGACAACTTCGATCCGCATTGGACGCCCAACACGACCGATGCACAGGGGCGGCGGTATCGGTACGCGAACCAGCCGGGGATCGCGCAATGGAATCTGGAGCGACTCGCTGATGCGATCCGGCCGCTCTTCGATGACATTGCGCCGCTCACTCGTGTGATGGAACGCTACGTGAGTGCGTTCAACGACGGGTATCGCGCGATGCTCGCAGCGAAGTTCGGATTGGACTCGCTCGAGGGTGCGGACGAAGTTGTGGCACAGGACGGAATCGCGCTGCTGCAGGACGTCGAGATGGACTATACCCGCACCTTCCGCGCCCTCGGAGATATTGCGACTACTGTGCCGGTCGATGATACGGCGGCGGTCGCGTTGCTCGGAGACGTGTTCTATTCCGAACCGAAGCGCGCCGAGCACGAGGCGCGGGTGGCAGAGTGGATCCGTCGCTGGCAGCCGCGCGCTGTGCATCGCGCGATGATGCCGCAGGTTAATCCGCGATATGTGTTACGGAACTACCTCGCACAGCAGGCGATCGACAAGGCGACGATGGGAGACGCCTCAATGGTGCAGGAACTGCTCGAGGTGATGCGGCGCCCATACGACGAGCAACCGGGACGTGACGCGTTCGCGGCCAAGCGGCCGGAGTGGGCGCGTCAGCGAGCCGGTTGCTCGATGCTCTCTTGTAGTAGCTAGTGCAGCAGTTAGAACCTGCCGAAGCGAAAGACGATCGAACCACTGGAGCCGTTGAGGTCGTTGTTCACGAGCCCGTCGATTTCACTCCCGTATGTGAAGCGATAGCCGCCGCTTAATCCAACCCGCGCGGATCGCGTCAGATTAAGTTCGATTCCCAAGCGCGGTTCGATTGCACCGAACGGATCGCCACTCGAGGTCGGATGACGCGGACGGAGATTGTCTGGCCACACCGACACCGCGCCACCGCCGATCAGGACGCCGTAGGTGACGTGGACCAACTTGGAGGGGCGCGTGATGACGTCCAGCGTGAGTCCGCCATACGCAAAGTCCATCTCACCGCGCTGTGGCGTTCCACCGATGATGACGTCGGCGCTGGTCGTACCGCCAAATCCCTCGCCGCCGATGGCGAAGCGGCGATTGAAGAGCACTGATCCTCCGCCGCCGAAGATGCCGATGGTCTCACCGGCCACCTGAGTCACACGAATGATCGGACCACCGAATGCCCCGGTGGACTGGGGGCGACTGCCGAGCAGAACTTGATCCTGCGCTGCGGCAACGCTGGGCATCGCCGAAAAAAGTGTCGCGACCACGGCGGCGAGGGCAGCCAGGTGAGTTGGACGAGCGCGGGACATCGGAACTCCTCGGAAACATTGAAGGGAGTGCAGCGGCAGCTGATCACTGGCGTATCGTACGGCGCCGCGGACTCGTTGTTTCACACGGCTCGCTGCCGCGTGGCGACCTCGGCGTGACGACAGGAGTCCGACGAGCAGGCGCGTGGCGACGAGGCGCGACTCGGCTGCGTTACCTTTCGGGCTGTGCATTCAGAGACCGCTCGCCAATCATTCCGCGCTCGCGTCCGAGCCAAGTGGCCGCTGATTCGTCGGTGGACCGTGCGCCTGCTCGCGATGCTCTTGCTTGCGCCAATCGTGATCAGTCTTTCGTTCAACGTGCTCCAGCCGCCGACCACCGCGATGATCCTGCGACGCACGGTCCAGCGCGCGATCGAGGGGAAGCGGCCGATATATCCGCGGCGTGATGTGGTGGGCCGCAAGGCAATCGCGCCGGCGCTGCGCCGCGCGGTGCTGGCCGCCGAGGATGATCGCTTCTACCTGCACTGGGGTTTCGATCTCGTGGAGATTGGCAAGGCGCTCGACCGCGCCGAGCGCGGTGGCCGACTTCGTGGCGCCTCGACGCTGACGCAACAGGTGGCGAAGAACATTTTCCTGTGGGAAGGGCGCTCCTACGTGCGCAAAGGGGCCGAGGCGTATCTCACACTCGTGCTCGAGTTGACGCTGCCCAAGGAGCGGATCCTCGATCTCTATTTGAATCTCGCCGAGTGGGGCGATGGCGTGTTCGGTGCCGAGGAAGCGGCGCGCAAGCACTTCGGGCGGTCGGCGAAGAACCTGACGCCTGAGCAAGCGGCGCGTCTTGCGGCCATTTTACCGGCGCCACGGCGCTGGTCGCCCACGGGGAGCGTCGCCTCGCGACGCGCGGGGCTCATCCTGCAGAAGATGCAGTACGCGGCACCGCGCGAGTAGGCTCCGCCAGAGGTTACGGCAAACAGCTGGCTGGGATCACGCCGCCGCCGCCAATCGTGCCACCGAGCTTGTTGCAGGTGGTGACATTGAGTGTGCCCAGCACGCTGGTGTTCGAGCCAGGCTGGAGGTTGAGCGTGTTCACGGTCTGTACGCGCGTCGCCGGTACGGTGAAGGCGCCGCGCTGTTGGAGGATGCCGCCGAGGGTCAGTGCCGCATTGACGTTGAGCGTCCCGAGATTATCGAGCGTCCCCACTGTGAGGACGCGGCCACCGCCGGCGCCGAAGAGCCCTTCGATGGTGCCGGTCGCGGCATTGGTCAATGTGGCGCCAGCCATCAGCACGCTCGTGTTGAGCCCGCCGTTGTTCGAGCTGAGCTTCAGGATGCCGTTGTTGGTCCAGTTCTGCGTCGTGGTGAGCGACGTGGACTGGAGGTCAATCACGCCGGTTGTCGCGGTCGTGAGCGGTGCCGTGATCGTGAAGGAGGCGAGGCTGTAGAGCGTGCCGGCGACGTTCACGCCGGCACCGGCGATGGTACCGCCGTTCACGCGGAGGGAGTCGCCCACCGGGATGTTCAGCGGGACGGCCAACGTGGTGCCGGTGCCGAAGTCGACGCGAGAAGTCACGTTCGCGGTGTTCATCGTGAGCGCCACGTTGGTCAGGGACAGTGCGGCGGCGGCGTCGCCGGCCAAGGTGCCCGCCGAGAGATTGAGCGCGCCGCCGCTCACCGTGAGGAGGCGCCCGCTCGCCAGCGTGATGCTGCCCGTATTCGTGAAGCTCGGGGTCGTGCCGGACTGCGTGACGGTGAGATTCTGCGTCGTCAGCGCAATCGTCCCGCTGTTGAGATGCGCCGCGCTCGCCTTGCTGAGCGTGAGCGGGTGCGTGAGCAGGAGCGTGCCGCGGTTGTCGAGTTGCGCGGCCAGCGTGTGGTTGCCGGTGCCGGGC
>JAYTDH010000331.1:0-3815 GCA_043736095.1 Gemmatimonas sp. | reverse complement strand
GACACGCCGGAGCTCCGCAGCTTCATCAGGTCGAGCTTCATCGTGCCGAGCAGAAGCACCGCCTGATCGAGCTGCTGCGCGAGGGTGCCGCGACGCTCCGCGAGGTCCATGAGAGTCTCACGCTGCCGCGTGAGCAACTCCAATCGTCGGGCGCGTTCGGGGGCATCCTCGGGCATCGCTTCGGCCGCGGTGATGCGCATCTCAAGCTTCACGAACGCATCGGGCGAGGCATCGACGTCAAGCGCGTGGAGCGCGATCGCCAACGTCCGCGCGCGATCCACGAGCGACTCGACGGTTGGTTGGATCTCGGGGAGCATCGAGCGATCGCCGTCCGGTAGGCGCGCGAGCATCGAGCGGATCTGCGACCGCGCTTCGTACGCCTCGCGCACCGCCTGCCCATGTTGTCCCTCGAGCACATCGCGCGGCACGGCATCGAGCACCGCTTCGGCCACCGAGTTCGCGGCGGGGGCAGGCAGCTTGGCCTCGAGGCGCCGCAGCGGCTGTTCGTCGCCACGCACCGCGGAGCGTTGGGGGCGCTTAAAGACATCGCGAATCGGAATGCCGTCGGCCCAGAGCTCACTCATGCGCTGCGCGATTCCGTACCCGATGCCAATCATCGGAAAGAACACCCAGAGGAAGTCGGGGCTGGTGAGCGCGTTGATGCCCGCGAGCATCGCCACGGTCACGATTCCCATTCCGAGTCGCCGACGCACCGCAGCAATGCGTAGCTCGGGCGAGCGCTCGCTCAGGCGCATCACGTTCAGTTCTTGCGCCGCCGCACGAAGGTCCTGACGCGCCGCACGCGGCTGACCGCGCACCTCCTCGCGCCACCGCCGCGTCTCCTCGCGCCAAGCACGCAGCGCCTCTTTGCCATCCTCGCGCCCGTTGGGATCAAACATCCAATCGCGCGGGAGCGATGGGAACGCCGGCGCGGGGAGCGGCGTGCGCATCTGCAGATCCTCGATCGGGTCGATGGGCGGCGGGGGCGCCAGCGGTACCGCGGGAATGGCCGCGAGGGAGCCAGTCGCTCGGCTTCGACGGCCGGCGGCGCTCGGCGCGACTGCGTCATCGGCGAGCGCCTCTTTGAACCGCGCGGCGTCCGCCCATCGCTCGTCGCGTCCCTTGGCGAGCGCGCGCTCAATGGCGTACACGAGATTCGCCGGGAGATCGTCGCGCAGCTGCGCGAGCGGACGCGGCCGTTCGCTGAGATGCTTCATCAGCATCGCCGGCGTGTTCGTCGCGCGGAACGGCAACTCGCCGGCCAGCATCTGATAGCCCACAATGCCGAGCGCGTAGATATCCGCGCGCCCATCGACTTCGCGCTCGCCCATCGCCTGCTCGGGACTCATATACGCCGGCGTCCCAACGGCGATGCCGGTGGCCGTGAGGCGTTCATCTCCCTCAGCGGCTCGGGCGATTCCAAAGTCCGTGACGAGGACGCGCCCCGTGGCGCGGTCGATCAAAATGTTGTCGGGCTTGATGTCGCGATGCACGACACCCGCGCGATGCGCGTACTCGAGTGCGTCGCAGGTCTCGCGCAGGATCCGGCGCACGACGTCGAGCGTCGGGCGCGGCTCGCTGTGCAGGCGCTGCGCCAGCGACTCCCCTTCCACGAGTCCCATCGCGATCCAGACGAGCCCCTTTGCTTCGTCTACCGCATAGATCGGTACGATGTGCGGATGCGAGAGGCGCGCGGCCATCTCCGCTTCGCGCAGGAACCGCCGCTTCACTTCGTCGCGAAACGCGAGATCGGGAGGCAACACCTTGAGCGCGACTTTGCGACGGAGGCGCGTGTCGCGCGCGCGGTACACGACGGCCATACCACCGCGTCCGATCTCCGCTTCGATCTCGTAATGGCCGTCGACCGCGGCGACTGTGCGCTGAAGGAGCGCCGTATCCGTCACGAGCGGCGCGGCCGCTCCATGCGGGCCAACGCATCGCCGGCGTAGACTGCCGCATCCACATCGCGCGCCAGTGCGGCGGCCGCCTCGGCGACTGTGGTCACGTGCTGCCAACTCTGGTTCCCCGTCTTGAGCCGGAGCACGTCGAACTTGAGATTCTGTAGCGCGAGCGCGCAGCTCTCGAGCTTGGCCCCGAGCTCGGTGCGACGTCCGTCGAGCTCGGCAGCCGAACGGCGCGAGCGCTTGAGCAGCGCGAGGCGACGCACGCGCGCCTCGCTAGCCTGCAGATCGAGCGGATTCGCCTGCGCCTCGAGCATCACAATCTCTTTGTCCATCGCCTGGAGCGAGGTGTTCCCGGCGTCGCGATCGAGCGCGGTGAGCGCGGTGGCGATGCCCATGATCGCGTCGGCGAGCTGCTTGGCGGTCGACACGACATCCGGCACACGCTGACGGTCGTTCGGCGCCAACGACTCAACGAGACGCATAACTTCTTCGCGGTCGAGCAACGCTTGGCGCGCCACGCCCGCGTGCGGCCCTGACCCGAGCGCGGCGGCATCCGCCGAGGACAGTGCACGCACACCACCCTCCGGAGAGACGCTGCCCACGGAAATCCGACGTCGGCGTGCTTTCTCGCGCATCTCCGTGCGCTTCTCGCGATCAAAGATCGCCTTGGCGCCATCGAACGTATCGGCCGCCACATCGACAATCATCTTGTCGCGCGGCTGCTTGAACACGTCGCGCCAATCGAAGCCATCGCTCCAGAGACGCGCGTACTTGTAAGCAACGTTGATGCCCCAGAATGCCGAGACAAAGAGCAGGTTGGGCCCACCAATCACGGAGACGGTGAACATGGCTGCCGTCACAAACAGGAAGGGCGCAATCACTTTGCGAAACGCAACGACATCTTTGTCATTCCAGCGCACCATTTCTTCGGCCGTCGGCGCGTCGGGATCGAACCCCGTCGGCGGGCTCCACTGCGGCGCGGCCTGCGGATACGCGTTGCCCGCACGCGCCGGAAGATTCGGCATCACGCCCGTGTCGAGCGCCTGCACGAAGCTGCGCGCATCCGGAAAGCGATCTTCGGGATTTTTCTCCAAGCAGAGCATCACGGCGCGGGCGAGATCGGGCGGCACGTTGGCGCGCTGCTCAATCGGCATCGGGCGCTCGCTCAGGTGCTTCACGAGAAGTGCCGGCGTGCTCGTCGCGTTGAACGGGAGATCCCCGCAGAGCATCTGATACGCCACAATACCGAGCGCGTACAAATCGGTACGGCCGTCAATATCGCGATCGCCCGCCGACTGTTCCGGACTCATGTACGCCGGCGTCCCGATGGCGATTCCCGTCGCGGTAAGCTTGGACTCGGCTCCTTCGCTCAGGGCGCGCGCAATGCCGAAGTCGGTCACCATCGTCCGACCAGTGGGGTCGATGAGGATGTTGTCCGGCTTGATGTCGCGGTGCACGGTGTTCTGCGAGTGCGCGTAGGCCAGCGCATCGCCCACCTCGCGGAGGATGCGCCGTGCTTCGTCGGGATGCATCGCCCCGCTCCGCTGAATGCGGGTGCCGAGGTTCTCTCCCTCGACCAGCGCCATCACGAAGTAGACGAGTCCTTCCTTTTCATCGACCGAGTAGATCGGCACGATGTGCGGATGGCTCAGCTGCGCGGCCATCTCTGCCTCACGCAGAAACCGCGTGCGGATCTCAGAGCGAAACGCGAGTTCGGGGGGCAACAGCTTAATCGCCACCGGCCGCTTGAGGCGCGTGTCACGCCCTCTGTAGACAATGCCCATGCCGCCGCGACCAATCTCCTTCTCCACCTCGTACTGCGGCGCCAGCACTCGCACGATGTGCGATTGCAGTTCCGCGTCGGAGTGGCTGAGTCGGGAGTCGCTCACAAGGGGGTGGGGTTGGGACCGA
>JAYTDH010000330.1:0-2498 GCA_043736095.1 Gemmatimonas sp. | reverse complement strand
CCCACGATCTCCCAGTCGTCGGTGACGCCGGCGACCACCAAGCGCACCGTCGTGCCGGCGCGCAGAAGCGGCTCCGCGCGTTGCATCCCGCGTCCAATGACCAGCGCGCGTCGGTCGTCTGGACGCAGCCAGCGGCCCTCCTCTAGCTCGGGCTGAAGCAACTGCGTCCGAGTGGGAGGTGCGGTGATGATGAATGCGTTCCCCACTGTTCCGTCGCCGTGATCAATCGCGGCCCGCACCCCGGTCCACGCCTCCACACCCGCGACTCCGTCCACCGCGCGCACGACCCCTTCGAGCGCCTCAGCCTCACCCGGTGTAGCCATCCGCAGAGAGACATCGTACCGATTCGCCGCGAAGATCGACTCCGTGACGTCGAGCACGGCGGCGCGCAGATTGTTCGCACCGAGAAACACGGCGCCACCAAGCGAAAGCGTCCCGAGCGTGAGTAGGGTGCGCTGCCGCCGCCGAAAGGTGTTCCGCAGCGCGAGCAGGAGCGGACGCGGAAGCCCGCGCAGTTGCAGCGCGCGGTCGCCGAGCCCGACACCTGAGATGCCGACATCGCGTAGCGCATCATTCACCGGGACGCGGCAGCCGTTCCACACGGGGAACGCCGCGGCGGCAATCGGGAGCAGGACTGCGACGCTCACTTCCACCGCGATCACCCACCACGGAACGCTGAATCCGCTGAGATCGAAGTTGAGCATCTCCGCCCGTAGCGCGGCGTATCGGCGTCCAATCACGAGCGATGTCGGCACTGCCAGCGCGGCCGCGGCAACGCCGAGTGCGCCGGCAACTGCGAGATACATCGTCGCGAGTTGCGCGGGACGCGCGCCGATTGCCTTCATCACGCCAATCTCGCGTGTCTGCCCCACGAGCATCGCGGTGATGAGATTCACTACGAGGAACGCGCTCAAGGCCAGCGCCAGCAGCGCGAAGGCGAACTGCGTGTAAAGGAGCGAGTTCATCTGCGCCGCGTGCATATGCTCCCCCGGCACGGGCACATTCACATCGCGTACGGTGTGTCCAGAGCTCTCGATCGCCTCACGTAGTCGGAAGACCACCCCACGGACCCCCGCCTGCGTCAGCGTGGCATCGTCTAACACCACGCGCAGCTCATTGAGTGCGCTCGGCGCGCCGAGCTGTGCGAGTGTGGATTGCGACACAAACCCGTAGAGGAGGTGCTCCATCCAACCGGGTGCGAGCCCCACATCGCGGGCAACGGCGCGCACCGGGATCGTCATCGTCGCCGAGTCGCCGATGCTGAGCACGACCTCCTCACCGATTGCCGCGCCAGAAAACTCGAGCGACGATCGCTCCACAGTCAGCGTGCCATCCGCCGGTGGTGCCCCGCTCTCCCAGTTGATGCTGCCAATGCGTACCGGCTCGCGTGCATCGACCGTGAACAACATCGCGGTGACAGTTGCGCCAGCGACTTGCGCGCGGGCCATCGTGGTGCGACGCGCCTGCACATCGCGCACGCCGGGAAAGGCGCGGACGAGCGCGAGCAGCGCGTCGTCGGTCGAGTCCACACGAATCGTCGCGGCGGCTGGATCGCTGGCGAGATACCCATTGGTTGTCGCGACCTGTACGAGCGCCCACGCATTGAGGATCGTGCCAGCCGCCGCAAGTCCAATGGCAATCGCTCCAATCACCAGCGCCGTGCGTCCGCCGTGCTGCCGGAGGTCGCCGAGCGCCTTACGCCAGCGAGGGCTAACCACGGCGCGAGCCCGCGGTGTCGCTCACGACGCGTCCGTCGGCGATGGTGATTGCGCGGTGTGCGTGCTCGATTGCGGTCTGCGCGTGCGTGACGAGCACGAGCGTGCGGCCTTCGGCCACGATGCGTGCGAAGAGTTCGAACACCGCCGCCGAGGTGCGCGAGTCGAGATTACCCGTGGGCTCGTCGGCGAGCAGGAGCGGCGGATCATTGGCAAGGGCGCGGGCAATCGCGACACGCTGTTGCTGCCCGCCAGAGAGTCGCGAGGGCAACTTGTCGGCTTGGTCCGCCACGCCCACCGACTCGAGGAGCGCAAGGGCGCGTGCGCGCCGCTCTCGCTCCGGCCAGCGCTCACAGAAGTCCATCGGGAGCATCACATTCTCGGCGACGGATAGGCTCGGCAGCAGCTGAAAGAACTGGAACACGATGCCGACTGCACCGCCGCGCCACTCGGACATCGCCGACTCGCTCAACGCGTGCACCGGTGTGCCGTCCACGACAATCTCACCCGTCGTCGGACGGTCGATTCCGGCGACGAGCGAGAGCAACGTGGATTTTCCGCTCCCTGATTCTCCAACAACGGCGACGAACTCGCCGCGGGCAATCGTGATCTCCACGTCGGCGAGCGCCGTGAAGGAGCCCGCGGCGGTCGGGTACTGCTTGCTCACGCCATGGAGTTGGATGAGGGGCGCGAGGGCGCCGCGGCTGCTGAGGTCGGGAGGCATGTCCTAACGATGCGGGCCTCGCGAGACCTCGTGGGGCCATTCGGCGGCCCCGTTCGACC
>JAYTDH010000329.1:0-2399 GCA_043736095.1 Gemmatimonas sp. | reverse complement strand
GGTGGTGATACGGCGACCGCTGTTGTCGCGTGGCAGCGGGCGCTACGGCTTGCGCCGCGAGATCGGAGCACGCGCGAACTACTCGCCCGTGTGCGCGCCCCGCAGCATCGGGGAGCGGCGCGCGTCTGGCCCGTCGATCCCCTCGACGTGGCGGCCGTCGCGTTCATCTTCTGGTGCGTCGGTTGGATCTGGGCCTTCGTCACCGCGCGCGGCGGTGGGCGCTCAAGATTCGCCACTATGCTAATCCTCCCGGGGCTCGTCCTCGGCGGACTCGCGTGGCAGCTTGATCGCACGCTCGAGGCGAAGGATCTCACAGTCGTAGTCGATCCGAGCCCGCTACGCACCCTGCCTGCACTAGGGGCGGATCCCGGCGCCGTCCCACTCGCTGGCGAGGTTGCGCGTATCCTTGAGCGGCGCGGCGTCTGGCTGCGCTTCGAACTCGATGGCGGCCGTGAGGGCTGGTATCCGGCCGAGCGCACCCGTGCTCTGGCGCGCGAGTGATGCCGATGGTGCGTCTGACTCGCGTGCATCCGTTGCATCGGGAGCCCCGCTCCGGGAGATTGCACGGATGACTGCGCCATGTGTCGCGATTCTCCCGCCCGACGTCGCCGACCGCATTGCGGCAGGCGAGGTTGTGGAGCGTCCGGCCTCCGTCGTAAAAGAACTCGTGGAGAACGCCTTGGATGCCGGCGCCATGGCGGTCGATATCGAAGTGCGCGAGGGCGGACGGGCGCTCATCCGCGTGAGCGACGACGGAAGTGGAATGTCGCGCGACGACGCCACGCTCGCGATTGCTCGACACGCGACGAGTAAGATTCGTGACGCCGAGGACCTCGTCGGCGTGACCAGCTTCGGATTCCGCGGCGAAGCGCTCCCGGCCATTGGGTCTGTCGCGCATCTCACGATTGAGTCCGCGACAGAAGATGGCGCTGGTGTGCGCGTCGAAGTCAGCGGTGGCACGCTCCGCGGTGTGAGTGCCGCCGCGCGACGGCGCGGGACTACGGTCACCGTAGAATCGCTCTTTCACAATACGCCCGCGCGTCAGAAGTTTTTGCGCGGCGCGCGGTCGGAATGGCGCGCCATCGCCGACTTGTTGCATACAATTGCACTCGTGCGACGTGATGTCCGGCTGACCGTGACGCATGACGGCAAGGAACAACTCGCGCTCCCTCCGGCTCCTGATCTCGTCTCGCGTGTTGCGGCACTCTGGGGCGCCGACGCGGCGGACCGTTTTGTACCGGTCAACGATGTGCAGGGAGTATTTCGCGTCGCCGGACTCGTCGAGCGACCGACCGATGTCGGTACTGGCACGCGTCGCGTCCTCGTCACCGTCAACGGGCGCGCCGTGCGCGACCTCGGAATCGTGCGCGCCGCCGAGGCTGCATACCATTCCACAATTCCCTCGGGCGTGCGCCCGAGTGTGTTGCTGCAATTGGTGCTTCCCGGCGCCGAAGTTGATGTGAATGTGCATCCCGCCAAAGCCGAGGTGCGCTTTCGGGATCGATGGACGATGGAGCGAGCGGTCGAGCGCGCCGTCCGTCAGGCACTCGGCACCGAGGATGCCGCGGCCGCGGTTGGGATGATCCGGAGCGTTCCCGCCGCGCTCCCGCCGCTTGGTCGACCGCTCGGTGTGGAGGTGTTGCGGCAGGCGCCAGTATTCGCCGCGGCGCCGCTCTTCGAGGAAGCGGAGCGCAGCACCGCGCCCGTTGTGGATTCTGAAGCGAATCCCGTGCTCCCTGCCGAGCAGGATGCAGACGTGGCCATCGTCGTACCGCCGCTCTTCCAGTTTCACCGCACGTACATCGCGTTCGAGCGCCCCGATGCGCTCGTGCTGATCGATCAGCACTCGGCGCACGAG
The DNA here is from genome assembly GCA_043736095.1 of Gemmatimonas sp. Taxonomy (GTDB): domain Bacteria; phylum Gemmatimonadota; class Gemmatimonadetes; order Gemmatimonadales; family Gemmatimonadaceae; genus Pseudogemmatithrix. The sequence continues at coordinate 541 of JAYTDH010000329.1, read as the reverse complement.
CGCGTGTTGTATGAGCGCTTCGTCAATGCGTTTGAGGGAGGCGCGCTACCGTCACAGCGCTTGCTCTTCCCACTCACGCTACACCTTTCACCGGCCGAAGCCGAAGTGTTCGAGGCGGAGCAGGAGGCGCTCACAAAGCTCGGATTCGAGGGCGAGGCGTTCGGGGGCACGTCGATCTCCGTGCAGGCCGTTCCGGCGCCACATCCGCGCTTCGACGCCGAGCGCTGTCTGCGCGACACGCTCGCGGCGCTCACTGGGGACCGTGCACCGAGCGCGCACGCGCGGCACACACGTCTGATCGCGACGGTGGCGTGCAAGGCAGCGGTGAAGTCTGGGGACATCCTTTCTGGCGAGGAAATGCGTGCGTTGTACGTCGCGCTCGCCCGCACCACGCTTCCCGCGCACGACGTGCATGGTCGCGCAACGATTCTGCAACTCGGGTGGGATGAACTTGATCGCCGCTTCGGGCGGCGATGATCTCCGCCGGATGAACGCGCTCAAGCTTTGCATCATCGCCGGACCCACGGGAGCGGGGAAGTCC
>JAYTDH010000328.1:0-5839 GCA_043736095.1 Gemmatimonas sp. | reverse complement strand
CCCTCGACCTCGTCCTCGCAATAGCAGAACGAGCGCGTCTGCGATCCGTCGCCGTACAGCGTCAGCGGGTCGCCGGATAGCGCCTGCATGATGAAGTTTGAGACGACACGACCATCGTGCGGTCGCATCCGCGGTCCATAGGTGTTGAAGATGCGCACGATGCGAGTGTCCACACCCTGAGCACGGTGATACGCCATAGTCATCGCTTCGGCGAAGCGCTTCGCCTCGTCGTAGCAGCCGCGCGGACCAATTGGGTTGACGTTTCCCCAGTACGACTCCGGCTGCGGGTGCACGACCGGATCGCCATAGACCTCGCTCGTGGAGGCAAGGAGGAACCGCGCACCCTTGGCCAGCGCCACGCCGAGCGCGTTGTGGGTTCCGAGCGAGCCGACTTTCAGCGTCTGGATCGGCATGTGCAGATAGTCCACGGGGCTCGCCGGCGACGCGAAATGCAGCACACCATCGAGCGGTCCCGCGACGTACGTGTACTCCGAGATGTTGTGCTTGATGAACTGGAATCGATCGTGCCCGATCAGGTGCGCGATGTTGTCGGGGTGCCCGGTCAGGAAGTTATCCAGACCGATGACCTCGTGGCCGTCTCGCAGGAAGCGGTCACAGAGGTGTGAGCCAAGGAACCCCGCGGCACCCGTGATGAGAACCTTCACGCCGCGCCTCGGCCGATAGACCGATAGGTGAATCCGAGTGCGCGCATCTTGGCTGGGTCGTACAAGTTGCGGCCATCGATAACGATGGGCTGCTTGAGCTCGGCCTTCAGCTTTCCGAAGTCCGGGAAGCGGTACTCGTTCCAGTCGGTGACAATCACGAGGGCGTCGGCGCCGCTCGCCGCTACATGATTACTCGTAGCGTACTCGATACGGTCGCCGATGCGACGCTTCGTCTCGTGCATCGCGGCGGGATCGTGCGCGATGACGGTGGCCCCCGCGGCTATGAGTTCGTCGATCAGCACCAGCGATGCGGACTCGCGCATGTCGTCGGTATTCGCCTTGAACGCGAGACCCCAGAGTGCAATGCGCTTCCCGCGGACGGCGCCCGCGAACACCTCGCTGACCTTCTCGAAGAGGCGATGCTTCTGGCGCTCGTTCGCTGCCTCGACCGCGCGTAGCACGCCCATCGGCGCACCACGTTCGTCGGATGTTCGCACCAGAGCTTTGACGTCCTTGGGAAAGCAGGATCCGCCGTAGCCGGGGCCAGGGAAGAGGAACGCGGAGCCGATGCGGCTGTCCGAGCCAATCCCCTTCCGTACGAGATCAACGTTCGCCCCGACCTTCTCGCAGAGATTCGCAATCTCGTTCATGAAGGAGATGCGCGTCGCCAGCATCGCGTTTGCCGCGTACTTGGTCATCTCGGCGGACGGGATATCCATGAAGATGATCGGCTTCCCTGTGCGCACGAACGGCGCGTACAGGTCGCCCATGCGCTCCTGCGCGAATCCACTCTCAACCCCGATGACCACACGATCGGGCTTCATGAAGTCGTCCACCGCCGCCCCCTCCTTCAGGAACTCGGGGTTCGAGCACATGTGGAACGGGACCGTTGCGTGCGGGCGAATCGCCGCAGCGACCTTCTCCGCCGTTCCAACGGGCACCGTGGACTTCGTGACGACGACCACCTCGCGGGCTGCGTGCCTTCCAATCTGCTCAGCAACGGCGAGGACGTGCTTGAGGTCGGCCGATCCGTCTTCGTCCGGAGGCGTGCCGACAGCGATGAAGATTACCTCCGCATCGCGGATCGCCGCCGCCGAGTCCGTCGTGAAACTGAGACGCCCAGCCGACTGATTGCGCTCGACGTACTCCTCGAGTCCGGGCTCGTAGATCGGCAGCACGTTCCGCTTGAGACCGTCGATCTTAATCTGATCGAGATCGGCGCAGATTACTTCATTCCCCGTTTCGGCGAGGCAGGCGCCGACCACAAGACCGACGTAGCCGGTCCCGATGACAGTGACCTTCACGCCTCTGCTCCGTGCGGCGCGTGCACCCCGTGCGGCGCACTACTCGTCAGTTCGATCACGCGGGCCTTGCTCCGCCGCGTCTTCGCCATCGCGTGCCGCGTGTCCACGATCAGGTGGGCGTTGTCCCCGACGAACTGATAGTCCACGCTCTTATGATCAGTGACGATCACAACTGCATCGCAGCCGGCGAGCTCTTCCTTGGTCAGCGCCACGCTGTGCGCCTCATGCCCGTCCTCGCGGAACGACGCGACGTGCGGATCGTGATACACCACGTGCGCGCCACGCGCCTCGAGCAGGCGCATCACATCGAGCGCCGGGCTCTCGCGCATGTCATCGATGTCGCGCTTGTACGCGATACCGAGCACGAGCACGCGGCTCCCGTTCACCGCTTTCTTGTCGTCATTCAACGCCCGCGCGACTTTTTCGACAACGAAGTCCGGCATCGAGGAGTTCACTTCGCTCGCCAGATCGATGAATCGCGTCTTGTAGTTGAGCGACCGCATCTTCCACGCGAGATAGTGCGGGTCGAGCGGGATGCAATGACCGCCGATACCAGGGCCCGGCGTGAACTTCATGAATCCGAACGGCTTGGTTGCAGCCGCTTCAATCACTTCCCAGATATCCACGCCGAGTCGGTCGCAGACAATCGCCATCTCATTCACGAGCCCGATATTCACCGAGCGGAAGGTGTTCTCGAGCAGCTTCACCAGCTCCGCCGCCTCGGGCGACGAGACCGTCACAACGGTGTCGATCGTGGAGGAGTAGAACGCCGTCGCCACTTCATTGCACGCGGGCGTGATGCCCCCGACGACCTTCGGCGTGTTCTTCGTGTGATACGTCGGGTTGCCTGGATCGACTCGCTCCGGCGAGAACGCGAGGAATACATCGAGGCCGACCGTGAGCCCCTTTGCTTCGAGTCGCGGCTGGAGGAGTTCACGGGTCGTGCCCGGATACGTCGTGCTCTCGAGCACGATCAGCATGCCCGGGTGCGAGTGCTCGGCGATCGTCTCGGACGCCGACAGCACGTACGACATATCGGGGTCGCGCGTCTTCGCGAGCGGCGTCGGCACGGCGATCGAGACGGTGTCTGCCTTGTTGAGCATCTTCGCATCGGTCGTCGCCACGAACTTTCCAGACTTCACGTGCTTCGCCACCTGCGCCGCCGGCACGTCTTGGATGTGCGATCCGCCACCCATCAGGAGCGACACGACCCGCTCGCTCACATCGTAGCCAATCACATGGAAGCCCGCTTCGCAAAGCTCCATCACTAACGGGAGGCCCACGTACCCGAGTCCGACCACCGCCGCAACGGCGGAGCGATCGTCGATCTTCTTGAGCAGAGTCGTCTTCATGTCAGTCATGGGTCGGGATCAGGCGACGAAGTCGCGGTTACTTGCCAAAGAACGAACGAACCGCCACGACGACTTCGTCGCGTTGTGCGTTCGTGAGTTCAGGGAACACAGGGAGCGACACAACTTCCCTCGCGGCCCGCTCAGACTCCGGACAGGAGCCTTCCTTGTAGCCGAGGTACGCGAAGCAGGGCTGAAGATGCAACGGGAGTGGGTAGTAGACCGAGTGCCCGATTCCCTTTGCCTTCAGGTGATCCTTGAACGCATCACGCTTGGTGACACGAATCGTGTACTGATTGTAGATCGACTCATTCGCCGGATCGATGAATGGCGGCGTGATCTCGGCGATATCCGCGAACGCTGCTGTGTAGAACGCCGCATTCTCCCGGCGCTTGGCGCTCCAGCCGGCGAGATGCGGGAGCTTCGCGAGCAGGACGGCTGCTTGGAGCGCGTCGAGGCGCGAGTTGTAGCCGACTTCCTCGTGGAAGTATGTCTGCACCGACCCGTGCGTCCGCAGCCGCGACAGGCGCTTGAAGAGCGTCTCGTCTTGGGTGACAATCATGCCACCATCGCCGTAGCCGCCAAGGTTCTTCGACGGGAAGAACGAATACGTGCAGATGGTTGCGACCTCACCGGCCATGCGCCACTCGCCATCGATCTTCCGGCGCGCGCCAATGCTCTGCGCTGCGTCCTCGATGATTGGCATCGTCGGGAGGAGCTTTCGCACCTCCTCGATTGCGGCCATCTGACCAAAGAGATCCACGGGAATCACGGCTTTCGTCTTGGACGTCACCGCCGCCGCCGCCAGATCAGGGCGGATGTTGAACGTCTTGGGGTCGACATCCACAAACACCGGCGTCGCGCCGACGTTGTGGATCGTTCCGGCGGTGGCGAAGAACGTGAATGGCGTGGTCACGACTTCATCGCCGCGGCCGATATCGAGGGCGCGCATCGCGATGAGGATCGCGTCGGTGCCGTTGGCGCAGCCGACGGCGTACTTGGTCTTCGAAAGGCCGGCGACTTCGCACTCGAGCTTTGCGACTGGCGCTCCGAGGATGAAGGCTTGGTCGTCGACGACCTTCATCATTTCGGCGACGACTTCTTCGCGAATGGTCGCGTGTTGGGCCTTCAGGTCGAGCAGCGGTACGGACATCGGACTAAGGGCTCCGCCCAGAGGGAGAACTTTCGAGGAATCAAGCGTTTCAGAGCCTTGTAAGTTCTCCTCCTGCAGTCACTTAGTCAATCGCATCGGGCCGCTAGATCGTGCTCCGCAGCGGCAGCGGAACCTCTCGCCCGGTCTTGGCAGATTCGTAAATTCCAAGGATTAGCTCCAGCGACTTCCGGCCGGCCCGACCGTCGGTGTCCGGAGCGGCCTCCCCGCGCAATACTTTCAACACGTTTCGATAATACGGCTCGTGCCCGAACCCGTAAACCGATGGCGGATTCGTGTTTGCCGCCTCGACGAGCTTGTCATCATCATCATACTCGGCGAACTGCCAGTGATCGATCCGATTGACCGCGGTGCCGCCGATGCGGACGGTTCCTTTTTCACCAAGGAGCGTGATGGAACCTTCGTAGTTCTTCGGAAAGGTCAACATTGTGACTTCCATCACACCGATGGCGCCGCTCCGGAACTTGAGCAAGGCCGCGCCACTATCCTCAGCCTCGATTCGCCGAGCCATCGTCGCGGTCTTGGCCATCACGCTCTCCACTGGGCCAACGAACCACTGCATGAGGTCGACATAGTGCGACGCCTGATTCATGAAGGCCCCGCCGTCGAACTCCCACGTGCCGCGCCACGGCGCCTGATCGTAGTACTCCTGAGGCCGCGCCCATCGCACGGTCGCATTCGCCATGAAGATTCGCCCAAAGCGTCCCTTGTCCAAGGCACGCTTCACGAGTTGCACCGTTGCGTTTAGCCGGTTCTGCTTGACGACGAAGAGATGCACCCCCGCCTCGTCACAGGCCTTCACGAGTTCGTCCGCCGACGCAAGAGAGATAGCCATCGGCTTCTCGCTCACGACGTGCCGACCGGCTCTCGCCGCGCTGATGCCGTGGGCGGGGTGCATGCCTGACGGCGTCGCGATGACCACGACATCGCTCGGCACCTGCGCGAGCATCTTGTCGAGCGACGTGAAAAACGGCACGCCCATTTTTTCGCCCGCTTCCCGCGCACGCCCCTCCACGGTGTCACACACTGCGACGAGGTCAAGCCCGTCGATACGAGCGAACGCCTCAAAGTGGCTGTTTGCAATTCGACCGCAGCCCACCAGCGCCACACGGAAGCTCTTCGATTCAGTCACGCAGTGCCTCAGGATTCGCGTTCGATGCCGCGCTCGGACCCGCGATAGCGCGAGCCGCAGCTGGCACAGGATGTCTCACCCGCCTGCACGGCAGGAAGCTTCTCACCACACTGGCACATCCACCCGATGCGACGAGCGGGAACGCCAGCCATCATCGCGTACGGGAGCACATCTCGCGTAATCACGGCGCCGGCGCCGACAAAAGCATACTCACCGAG
>JAYTDH010000327.1:0-14889 GCA_043736095.1 Gemmatimonas sp. | reverse complement strand
GCCGTCGCAATCGGGCCGCCCGTTGCTTCCGTTGCGCTTGCTTCGGCCGGTGCGGTCGGCCCCTCGCCGCAGAATTCCGCGTAGTCCGCCAGCAGCGCGTGTTCGGTGCGCAGCGCGCACCAGGGGCACGCGGGATCCCGATCAATACCGACCTCGCGCACTCGCATCGTGAGTGCATCGACCACGAGGAGTCGCCCCACGAGCGGCGTCCCGATTCCCAGAATCAGCTTGAGTACCTCCGTCGCTTGCATCGTCCCGAGCAAGCCTGGAAGCACGCCCAAGACACCACCGTCGGCGCAGTTCGGCACGCTCCCTCGCGGCGGCGGCTCGGGGTGTATGCATCGATAACACGGCCCGTCGCCGACGCCGTACACGGAGAGTTGTCCTTCAAAGCGATGTACGCTCGCCTGGACCAGCGGCCGACCCTCGAGCACGCAGGCATCGCTGAGCAAGTACCGCGTCGCGAATGTGTCCGTGCCGTCGAGCACAATGTCGTAGTCGGCGATAATCCCGCGCGCATTGTCGCTCGTGAGTGCAACCTGCCACGTGTCGAGCGTGACGCGCGGGTTCACGCCTTCGAGTCGCGCGCGCGCAGACTCGGTCTTCGGCTTCCCCACCGACGCGGTATCGTGCAACACCTGCCGCTGCAGATTGTGGATCGCGACGTCGTCGTGATCCACCAGGCCGAGCCGGCCGACGCCCGCGGCCGCGAGGTAGAGCGCGGCCGGTGAGCCGAGTCCACCAAGCCCGACAATCAGTACCGAAGCGTCGCGTAGACGCTCCTGTCCTGACTCTCCCACGAGCGGGAGCGTGAGGTGGCGCGCGTACCGCTGACGGTCGTCGGGAGTGAGCGACATAGGGGAGGAATATAGGCGAAGGGGCAACGCCGCTCCGCGTGGAGGCCGACGCTACCCCTTCGGGACCGCGGGAGTGGTCCCGGAACCACCCCCGCGGCGACCGCTGTATCTACCGCGGTAACTCCAGCTCTACCTAGCTCTACCTACTCACACTACCGCTCTCCGCGCACTGCACGAGTCGCACGATCCAGCGCGGCCGTTGCCGCATCAAAGCGTGCGACGAGATCCTGCAGTTCCACTGCGAACAACGCTTCGTCTCCGTAGCGAATCGCTTCGTTTACTGACGGAAACACCATCGTGCTGTAGCCATTATCGACGTCGGCGACATATATGAGATTCCTATACCAGGGCCGAGAACGCAAGCCCTCGGGCCGAGTCAGTGCGCGCTCAACCTCACGCAACGCGGCATTCGTGGTGACCTGTCGGGCCCGTGGTAGCAGGGTCTGAAGCGCCGCATCACGTGCCGTCGCGAAGCGCTGCGCCGCACTTTCCATCCGTTCAATCGCCGCCGCGAGCGGCGCCGATGATCCACTCCATCCCTTCGTCGCGAGTGCGCGATCTACGGCCGCGAGATACCGCGTCATCGTACGCGCAAACTCCCCATAGTCGTACGGGAGCACGTCCGCATTGGCGAGCCGCATCATCATCGCCGTGCCGATGCGCGCCGCCGCTGTGTGATAGCGATATCCTGGATCGCCGAAGCGCTCCATGAACGTGTACGAGTCGTAGTTGGAGTGATAGATGCCGTTCCCACCACCGAATCCCCACTCGGAGTGCGGAATGCCGAGGTGATTGTAGAAGCCGGCGAAATCGCTGCCGCCACCAGGGTCGCCCATTCCCGGCTCCTCGCCATTTGGCACGCCCGCACTCCGTCGCCACACCTCGTACACACTCCCCGCGCCACTCGGATCTGGAACACCGCGTGCCACGTCGCGGAGTACTCCGCGGAGACTCGGCGTCCCGCCGCCGCCGAATGACGGTCCGCTCGCGGAGACATCCTGATTGAGATACGCCACCGCGCCGCGTGTCAGACGGAGGGAATCGTCCTCCACGTATTCGGTCGAGCCAACCAACCCCCATTCCTCCGCATCCCAGGTCGCGAAGACGAGCGTCCGACGCGGACGCCACCCAGCCTTCATCTGCTCGGCCACCGCACGTGCGGCCTCGACCACACTCACCGTACCAGAAACATTGTCTACCGCACCCGGGCTCCACGCATCGCGGTGCGCTCCGATGATCACAAGTTCATCGGGAAAGTCTGTGCCGCGGATGATGCCGTAGGTATTCCAGATTGGCTTGATCGCTGCGGTCGCCGAGTCACTGAACACACGAACGCGCGCCAGCACGGGCCCGGGCCCCACGTGATAGCGAAACGCGAGTCCACCCTGCCACGCCTGCGGGATTGTTGCACCGCGCACGTCCCTGAGCAATTCAACGGCGTTGCCGTAGGAGAGCGGCAACACTGGGATCCGCGGTACGGGCATTGAGTCGAGGGGAATCCGGCGGGCGCCGGCGCGCGAGGGGTACCCCGGCGTCGAGGGATCACCAGCGCCGTTCATCACGCTCCCCCGCTGCACGCCGCGATCGTTGCGGTACGGTCCCTCGGGATACACATCGCCACGCACATACCCATCATCAGCGGGATCCGAGTACATCAGCAGGGCGAGCGCGCCGTGCTTCTCCGCTTCGCGCGCCTTGATGCCACGGAAGCTTCGCCCGTACCGAGCGACGGCAATCTTTCCGCGCACGCTCACGCCGAGTGAATCCAACTGCGCGTAGTCTTCAATGAGGCCGTAGTTCACATAGACGACCTCGCCAGTGACATCGCCGGTGCCGCTGTAGCCGTTCACTGTCGGATACTCGGGATACGCCACGGTGGTCGGGTCCTGCAGGATCTGCCCCTCCCGCAGTTCGAGTTGACGCGGCACACCATCCATGCGCCAAACCCCGTAGTCCACGGTGTGGGGGAGCCAGACCTGATACTCACGCACCTCCGTCGCAATGCCGGCCTCGCGAAGCGCGGCGAGCACGAGGTCGCGTGTGCGCGCCTGCTCGGTCGTGCCGGCGATATGTGGTCGGTCCGCGAGTGCGCGCGCCAGTCGCTGCGCGTGCACCGAGTCTGGCCGCGCGATTGCCGCAGCCTCCGCTCGGCGCTGCGCGTCCGACAGGGGGGCCGCGTAACCGAGAATCTGCTGCGCACTAAGCGGTGCGCTCAGGAGCAGACACGACGCGAACACCGCGCGACGTGCGCGCGGGACACCGAGAGCGAAGGGCATAATCAAAGGGATACGAGGAGAGCGTTCAGAACCCGTGCACCGCGCGCGCCGCAGCGGTATCGAAGTCCTGCGTGGTCTTGTAGCGCTCAAAGCGGCCATCACCGGCCATCGCACGTGCCTTGGTGCGTAAGGCGGCCATCTCACCCGCGTGGAACGACTCGTACGTCGTCGCGAGCTTGAGATTCTTCTTGAGGATCAGACTTGAGTCGCATCCCGCGAGGACGCAACTCACCGGAAGCGACCACACGTAACGGAACGCTTCGTCCACCTTCACCACTTTGCTCCTCGGCACGGCACCACCCGCCAGCGGCTTGGTGCCAAATACCGCACCGCCGCGACGGATGACCTCGGGTAGCACCTGCTTCTCGAAGGAGCGGAACGATCCATCGAACGGATTGAGCGGCACCATCGCCACGTCCCACGCAAATCCGCGCGCCATCAGCTTGAGCGCGATGTGGGGCGACTTCTCCGCGTGGAAACCGATCCATCGCGCACGTCCCTGTTCGCGCGCCTCCTGCGCGGCGTCGAGCCCGCCATGGTCGTACATCCAGTCGGGATCGTTATCGTAGTTCACTTGGTGGAACACGAACAGATCCACCCGATCCGTCTTGAGGAGCGCGAGCGTGGCATCCAGCTGCGCCATCGACGTCTTGTAGTCGCGGAGGTACGCGGCGCACTGCCAAACAAGTTGTACGCGCTCGCGGTAGCCATCCTTGAGCGCGAGCGCGACCCACTTCTCGGCACGCCCCTCAGCGAACTCCGGCGAGAGCTCAAGCACGTTCACGCCATGGTCGATTGCTTCGCGAATCACGCGGATAGTTGCCTGTTGCCCCGCCGCCGCGAGCTGTCGCGTCCCGAGGCCGAGGATGGACGTTGCGCTCCCAGTGCGGCCGAGGCTGCGGTGCTCCAGAACGGGAGGCGCCTTCATCGGCGGAATCAGGGAACCGTGAGCGGGAGCGGACGCCCATCAAGCGTCTCGCGTGGTCGGATCCCGAGGAGTTGCGCCAGCGTCGGCGCGATGTCCACCACGCGGGCACTGCCGCCCCTGACACCAGCCGGGATTCCGGCACCCCAGATGAGGATTGGCACCCGCGCATCGTAGTCGTGCGGGGACCCATGCGTCGCAAAGTCCACAAGGAGTGGGTACGAGAACGGCGTCAGCGTCACCACCGCTCGCACGGCATCGCCTGGCGCAAACATATGCATCCAGCGTCGCGCGACATCATCCTTTACGGTGTCTGCTTGGCTGAGATCCGCCACGAGGTCCGCACGAAGCACGCCGTTGAATCGGCGCATCTCCTGCACCCACAGTTGCGCATATGTCTCGGGGTCCTTCCCTGTGCGCTGGAAGGACGCGAGGTCGACAATTCGGAAGCCATCGTCGTACGTCACGGCAGCAGTGTCCACTCCATCGGCGAGCATCTGCTGCTTCACCCTGCTCATCGCGCGCCGCTGATCCACGCGCTGCGCGCGCTGGTTGTCGTAGAACGGCGAGCGAAGGTCAGGAAATGGTGCGATGCCGTGATCTGCCGTCACGACCACGATGATGCGACGCGAATCGCGCAACGTGAATAGGGAATCGAGGAACTGTCCGAGATAGCGATCGAGGCGCAGCAGTTGATCGTGGATCTCTCGCGAGTCCGGCCCATAGCGATGACCGACAGCGTCGGTCGTCGAGAGCGAAACGGCGAGCAGGTCGGTGCGCCGCAGCGACGCACCGAGCGCAAGCGCTTGCACGCCGTCGAGCGCAAAAGCGAGCGTCACCGAATCCATCCACGGAAACTGCGAGAGCTGGCGCGGGGCGTCGGCGGGATCGCTGGGCATCGTGTGCGGAAAGACGATATCGATGCCATCGGCCTCACGCGGGATCGTGTCCGGCGCAGGATACTTGTCCTCGCTCAGCAATAGATCCCATCGACGCCCCGCCAGCTGCTGGGCTGATCGCCGCGCATTGAAATTGTTCACCCATCCGGGGAGCGCTTCGCGGTAAAAGGAGCTGGTCGTAAAGGTGCCGTTGCTCGCGTACCAGAAGACCTCGGTCTTCGCCGCGCCCATTGAGAGGATTGCTCCGCGATCTTTCCGCGAGACCGAGAGCGCGCGCGCTGACGGATCAGTGGCCTTCATCCAGTCATACAGCGTCGTCCCTTTGAAGCGGAACGGCGAGGCGCCGAGATCGGTGCTGCCAATCAGCGGTGCCTCTCGCGTGTTCACGCCCTGCGAATTGCTGGAGATGCCCGTGTGGACGGGGAAACGCCCGGAGAGAATGCTCGCGTGGCCCGGTGCCGTCTCCGTGATTGCGTGATCCTGCTCCGCGCGTGGCCACACGGCACTCTCGTCGAGCAGTCGACGCATTCCGCCGGTCATCGTCGCGCCGTATCGCTCGAGATAGTCGCTCGCGAGTTGATCGACCGTGATGACGACGACCAGTGCGGGGCGCGTGCCGATTCCCCGCCCTTCACGCGGCGGGAGCACACCGCCGGCACATGCGGCACATGCGGCGGCCGTGGCCAAGGCGGCGGCAAGAGGCGCGATTCTGAGCGTTCGCCAGCGCGAGCGCAATAACAAGTGCAGGGTCATGGCCAGGGGTCTGAAGCGGACCAACTACCCTACGTTGCGCCCCCAACACGCATCCCACCAGAGGGGCACCGACGGCAGGGGGCCGCGGCAATCGTCAGCCCGATCAGCCGATCGCCGCTTCGAGGACCGCCAACCCCTCGGCGAGGTCGGCCCGCGACATCACCAGCGGCGGGAGTAGGCGGAGCGTGTGATCACCCGCGCTAACGAGGATGAGGCCCATTTCTAGGGCGCGCCCGACCACGTCCTTCGCCGGATCGGTGACATCTACCCCCCACATGAGCCCGCGACCTCGCACCGCGCGGACCTTCGGCGAACGTACACAAAGCGCCGTCAGTTGGTCGCCGAGCCATTTGCCTTCGCGGGTCACGTGCTCGAGCAGACTCCGCTCGCTCAGGCGATCAAACACGTGGTTCGCGACATGTGCGACGAAGGGGCCGCCGCCGAATGTCGTACCGTGGTCCCCGGGCTGGATCGCATCAGCGACCTGCTGCGTGAGGAGGATGGCACCCATCGGCAACCCCGCCGCCATCGGCTTGGCCAGGGTGAGGAGATCGGGTTCGATTCCATACTGCTCGTAGGCGAAGAACGTGCCGGTGCGGCCGTACCCGCACTGAATCTCATCAAGGATTAGCAACACGCCACGCTCGCGCGTGAGCGCGCGGAGCTCGCCGAGGAAGCCGGCGTCGATGACGCGCACCCCGCCCTCACCCTGGATGGGCTCTACAATCACCGCGGCGGTCTGCTCGTCGGAGATGACGCGCGACAACTCTTCGATGTCGCGCTCATGGATGTGGATACCGCCTGCCAACGGACGAAACGGATTGCGATACTGCGGCCGATCCGTCGCGGCGACCGTCCCGAAGAGGCGCCCATGGAAGGCCCCGCGCAACGAGATGATCTCGTGCTTGGACGGGCCTCCCACGCCGCGCGCCCACCGACGCGCGAACTTAAAAGCCCCCTCGTTCGCTTCGGCGCCCGAGTTGCAAAAAAAGACACGATCGGCGAACGACGCCGCGACGAGCTTGTCCGCCAAAATCTCGCCCGGCTCGGTGCGGAAGAGATTTGACGTGTGAATCAGTCCCGTCGCCATCGCGTCCCGCATCGCCTGATTCACGCCGGGGTCATTGTAGCCCAGCGCGTTCACCGCGATGCCGGCGGCGAAGTCGAGATACGCACGCCCCTCGCTATCGTAGAGTCGCACTCCTTCTGCGCGCACCAACTCCATCGGGGCGCGGCGATAGGTACCAAGCAGGGCGTCAGTCATGGGGAGGGCGGCAGCGGTCACGGGTGATCCGGGAGAACGGGTACGGCTGGCACAATCGTCGTGCCAGCGGTCGGGTCGGAGATGGCGTCGAGCGTGCCGATACGCACACAGCCAACACCGGCGTCAAGGGCGGCGACCGCCGCCTCAAGCTTGGCGAGCATTCCACCCTGCACGACGCCGCGCGTCGCGAGGTGTTGGATACTCAGCGGGTCGAGCCGCTGGATGGGCGCGCCATCCTCGAGCACGCCCGCTACATCGGCCACAAAAAGCAGTTCGGCAGCGCCCAGCGCCACAGCGATTGCCGTTGCCGCGTCGTCGCCGTTCACATTGAGCCCCGCACCGCTCGCGCTTTCGCGATCGCGCGCCAGCGGTGAGACAACCGGAAGCCATCCTGCGCCGAGCAGATCCCAGAGCAGCGCAGGCTGCGCGATAATCTCGCGGCCGACTCGCCCAAAGGTCGGGTCCACAACGCGCCCGGTCAGCAATCCGCCGTCTTCTCCGCTAACGCCAACCGCACGCGCACCGGCCGAGATGAGCTGCGCCACGATCCGCTTGTTCACCGTGCCGGAGAGCAACATCCGTACAACGTCGAGGTCCGCCTCGCTCGTGACGCGGCGTCCGCCAACAAACTGCGGTTCGAGTCCCAACTTGCGCTGCATCGCCGAGACCTCGTCACCACCGCCATGCACGACGACGAGCGGCGACTTGGCGGCGGCCGCCGCGAGCAGCGCGGGAAGTTCCGCCGCGGCCTGCGCGCGTCCACCGAACTTGAGTAACCGCAGCGGCATGGCGCTCACGCTGGGAGACCCGCGGCTTCGGGGAGCCCGAGCATGAGGTTCGCGTTTTGTAGGGCCTGACCTGCGGCGCCTTTCACGAGATTGTCAATCGCGCTGAAGACTTGCAGCATCGGCGCGCGCGTGTGTTCGACCATGTGCAACGCAATCCGCGCCACGTTGCGGCGCTGCACTTGCCGGAGCTCCGGTAGCGCGTCCGTAATCTCGATAAACGGCTCGTTCGCGAATCGCGCGCGATACACTCCCGTGGGATCGGCAAGAGGAGCACGGAGCGCTACGGTAATTGTCGAGAGAATCCCACGCGCCGCCGGGAGCAGGTGCGGCGTGAAGAGCAGATCGACGTCCGCGTTGAGCAACTGCGCGGCCGCACGCATCTCCTGCAGGTGGCGATGCGTATTTCCAGCGCCGTAGGCGCGGAAGTTCTCGGTGACCTCGCCATAGAGCAGGTCGAGGCGGGCGGAGAGCCCGGCGCCGGTTACGCCGCTCGCCGCACTGATTTGCACCGTGCTACCGGGTGCAATCAGATCTTGTTCGAGCAACGGAAGAAGGCCGAGCAGTGCGGATGTTGGGTAGCAGCCAGGGTTGGCGACAACCTGCGCGCCTCTCACCGCGTGCCGCTGCCACTCGGTCAGGCCATACGGAATGCCGTCACTTGCGCCATTGCCAATGCGGTGATCGGTCGAAAGATCTACGACGCGTGCACCCGCTTCGCGCGCGCGCGCGACCCACTGGGCGCTGGCGCCATGCGGAAGTGATGAGAACACGAGGGCGGCACGGTTGAGCGGGGCGTCTTCGGTTGCCACGAACGTGACAGCCGACGCACCCGCGATCTCGAGCGTCTCGCCGCGTTGCGCGTTCGCGGTCGCGAAGGCGAGCGTCAGGTGCGGATGATGCGTGATGAACGCACAGAGCTCCCGCCCAGCGTACCCTGAGGCGCCCAACACGCCAACTGGAATCTTATGCACTATTAATGCATACTAATGCGGTCCCCTGATGTCAACGCTGGGAACGAGGTCCCTGCTTCCTCGTCCCCGTTGCACCCGCTACACTCCCGAGGATGCGGAGCCCGTTGTGACCCTGAGCAAGCGCGAGCGACAGCACGCCATACTCGAACTCATCGGCACTCGAGAGATCGGGAGCCAAGAGGAGTTACGGCAGTTGTTGCACAAGCGGGGGTGGGACGTGACGCAGTCGACGCTCTCGCGCGATCTGCGCGATCTGCGCGTGGCGCGCATCCCCGGCCCGCAGGGGATGCGCTATGTCGCCGCAGACCAGGCCAGTGACGATGGAAGCCGAGCACCGCTTGCCGCCATCCTGCCGCAGCTCTTCCTTTCGCTAGACGGCGTGGGTCCGCTGTTGGTGCTTCGGACCGTAATCGGCGGTGCCCAGCCCGTGGCGTCGGCGATCGACTCCGAAGCGAGTAGCGACATCCTCGGCACAATTGCCGGGGACGACACGATTTTGATGATCTGCCGATCCGAGCAAGCCCGCGAGCGCGTCGTTCGACGACTCCACGCGCTCGCCAAGCGCCCACGCTGAGTACCTGTGCGGCGCGTCGCAGCCGAGCGCCGTGACTGAATGCCCGACACGCGACGGTGAGTTCTCGGCGCACGGAGCACTCGGCCGATCTTCGTTCGTGGCCACGACACCTTTTTTTCAAACGCATACTTATGCGGTTAGCTTTTTATGTTTCTCGTACATCTCAATCGAAGCGCTCTGATCGGCGCTGGAGGTTTTTATGAGCTCGAGCGATAGCTCGCACAAACTCTGGGGCGGTCGCTTTGCTGGCGGCCCCGCCCCTGAGCTTGAAGCCGTCAATCGATCCATCGGCACCGACATTCGACTCTGGCCATTCGATGTTCGACTCTCGCAAGCTTGGGCCGATGGGCTCGCATCCGCGGGCGTTTACGGGCCCGAGGAAGCGCGAGAGGTTCGGGATGGCCTCGCTCGCGTCGCCACTCGGATCGCCGCTGGCGCGCAGCCCCTCGCGTCCGACGAAGATGTGCACACCTTCGTGGACCGGCTGCTCCACGAAGAGGCGCCGAGCGCAGCGGGTCGCCTGCACACGGGGCGGAGTCGCAACGATCAGGTCGCAACCGACACACGCATGTGGACGATGGACGCACTCGACCGTGTGGACGTGCTGATTCGGCACCTCCAAGAGGCGATTATCGTGCAGGCCGAGGCCCAGCGCGACGCGATTATGCCGGCCTATACTCACCTGCAGCGCGCCCAACCGGTCTTGGTCGCGCATTGGTTGCTCTCTCACTTCTGGCCCCTCGCGCGCGATCGGCGCCGCCTGGAGGCCGCGCGACGGTCGGCGGCGGTGCTTCCCCTGGGATCCGGCGCCATCGCGGGCTCCGCCTTTCCTGTGCCCCGGGAGCAGCTCGCGGCGGCGCTTGGCTTCGAGTCCATCTCGCCGAACTCAATCGATGCCGTCGGCGACCGCGACTTCATCGCGGAGTCGCTCTTCGTGCTGACAATGGTCGGAACGCACCTGTCGCGGATTGCCGAGGACCTGATTCTTTTTGGGTCAAGCGAGTTCGGATTCGTGCGCTACGGCGATGCCTATTCTACGGGCTCCTCAATGATGCCGCAGAAGCGGAATCCCGATGCGCTGGAATTGGCGCGTGGGTCGAGTGCGCGGATGTTGGGTGACCTTGTTGCGCTCGTAACCACGCTCAAGGGACTTCCGAGCGGCTACAACAAGGACCTGCAGGAGGACAAGCGCGCCCTGTTCGATGCGGTGGACGGTATGGTCCTGCTGTTGCCCGCCGTGACTGGATCGCTCGCCACGCTGCGGTTCGACACGGTGCGGATGCGGAGCGCGGTGAGCGGGGCAATGATGGCCACGGACCTCGCTGACTATCTCGTGAGGAAGCAGGTGAGTTTCCGCGAAGCGCACGGCGCGGTGGGTCGGCTCGTGCGTGAGGCCGAGGAGGCGGGTGTCGATCTTGGCGCGCTTCCCTTCACGTCGTTCGCGTCCGCCCACGCGGCGTTCGGCGAGGATGTGCTGCTTGAGCTGTCGGCGGACCAGTCACTCTCTCATCGGGAGATCCCTGGGGGGACCGGCCTGGCGGCGGTAGCGGTGCAAGTAGAGCAAGCTCGCGCCTGCCTGTGACTGGATGGACTGGAGTTGCATTTCGCTAAAAAACAACATCCGGAAAGTTTAATTACGCGCTGCTGTTTGCTGCACTTGAAAGGATTTTATCGAAAAAATGGGAGTTTCTACACAAAAAGTGTGGCAGATCTGTGCGGATGGCGCTATACTGATATATCCTTAAGATTGAGGATATTATGAGAGCCGTTACATCCGCGACTGCTGCCTCTGTTCTCCAGATTGACCGAAAGTCTTTCGACAATCTATTGCTCAGAATCGGTCCTGCGGCAGTTCCCCCTGGTCGGCAAGGGGTAGAGCGCCGTATTCCCGTCAGCCTCGTAGAGGAGCTATTGCTCGCTGCTGATCTGAACATCGCCCTCGGTGTCCCCGCGAAGGTCGCCTTCCGAATAGCGCAGCAACTTCTTGGCCGCTCGACCGAGGGGACCCGCGGCAACACCGCGGAGTTCCTCGGGAGTCTCAACATCGGGGCCTTCGTGCAACTCGGTGCCGACGTCGCTCTGCTTCGCGCGGAAATGCAGCGCCGATACGAGGTCGCGGTCGAGACCGTTGTTCGGCCGGCGCGAGGCCGACCGTCAAAGCGGCGCTGACTCCAGTTGGAGCCAGCGCCGCTTCATCGCCGATAAAGTCAAACGGGCGCCCCGAGCAAAGCTCGGAGCGCCCGTTCGATTGTGCCGGCTCGTGGTTACGAAACCTTGGAGACGTTCTCGGCAGCTGGGCCCTTGGCCCCCTGCACGATATCAAACTCCACGGTGTCACCCTCGGCGAGCGACTTGAAGCCAGAACCCTGGATCGCGCTGTAGTGCACAAAGCAATCCTTGGTGCCGTTGTCGGGCGTGATGAACCCGAAACCCTTCGCGTCGTTGAACCACTTCACCTTGCCGGTCGTACGCATTCCCTACTCCTGATGATGTTGATTGATGCCTGGAGCGGAACACGCCGCACCTGCACAATCGGACTCGCGAGACTAAATGGACCCCTCGCGTTGGATCATCCCTCAGGCAATCCGAGGGACGCAAGAAAGGTATGGGGTGACGCGTAACCCCGCAATAGCAAGGACTCGCCAATCTGAGCACGGCATTCCCCCCGCCCTCCGGCGAGCCCGGGTCCGGAATCGCGGTTTGGGGTGCCTCGCCCAACTCGCTACCATTGTAGGAGAATTGAAGGCGCGGCCCGTGCGGCGTGTCCTGCTGCTACGCCCGCCGTTGCGCCCCGCCCTGCCCGCCTGACCCCGTCCCTACCCGTCCCTACCCGTCCCTACCCGTCCCACCCTCTGCTCTGCCCTATCGTGCCATCGCCTTTCAAGCCCCGCCGTAGCTCCGTGACCGCCGACATCGGTGGTGTGAAGGTCGGATCCGCACACCCGATCGTCGTGCAGTCCATGACGAACACCGACACCGCCGATGCAGCCTCGACCGCGATTCAGGTGGCGGCCCTCGCCAAGGCCGGCTCTCAGATCGTGCGCATCACCGTGAACAATGACGCGGCCGCGGCCGCCGTACCTGAGCTGATGACCCGTCTCGCCGACCTCGGCGTACAGGTCCCCATCGTCGGCGACTTCCACTACAACGGGCACCTCCTACTCAAGAAATATCCGGCCACGGCGCAGGCGCTGGCGAAGTACCGCATCAATCCGGGCAACGTCGGTACCAAGCATCGCGACGACAACTTCCGCACCATCGTGCAGGTGGCCGTCGACAACAACAAGCCGGTCCGCATCGGCGTCAACTGGGGCTCGCTCGATCAGGACCTGCTGACGCAGATGATGGATGACAACGCAAAGTCCCCCGAACCGGTGGAGGCGAAGGAGGTGTATTTCGAGGCGATGCTCGAATCGGCGCTGCGTTCTGCCGCACTCGCTGAAGAAACCGGACTACGACACGATCAGATTCTCATTTCGGCGAAAATCTCACAGGTGCAGGATCTGCTCACCGTGTACCGCCGCCTCGCCACGCGCTGCGATTACCCGCTGCATCTCGGTCTCACCGAAGCGGGACTCGGCACCAAGGGTGTTGTCGCGACGACCGCGGCGCTCGCACTGATTCTCAGCGAAGGAATCGGCGACACCATCCGCGTCTCGCTCACACCGCGTCCGGGTGGCGACCGTACTGAAGAAGTGATCGTCGCACAGCAGATCCTGCAGTCACTCGAGCTCCGCGCGTTCACACCACAAGTGACTGCATGCCCAGGCTGCGGGCGCACCACCTCGACCTTCTTCCAGAAGATGGCGGAGGACATCCAGACCTATCTGCGTGAACAGATGCCCGTGTGGCGAGATGCGCACCCTGGTGTGGAGGAGATGAAGGTCGCGGTGATGGGTTGCGTCGTGAACGGGCCGGGGGAGTCCAAACACGCGAACCTCGGAATCTCGCTCCCGGGAACGTTCGAGGAACCGAAAGCGCCGGTGTACGTCGACGGCCGTTTGCGTGTGACGCTGAAGGGCGATCAGATCGTGCCGGAGTTCCTCGCAATCCTCGAGGAGTATGTGGCGAAAACCTATCCGGCGCGCTGACGTAGCTCAGAACCCAACGGCAGAACCCAACGGCAGAACCCGGCGACTGACTCGACGCTCGACTAGACGGTGTCGAGCGCGGCGACGAGATCGCGGAGTTCAGAGAGAATCGGGGCAGAGAAGCCGAGTACACCGAGCCGATCCCGGACGCCGCGATACCACTGCAGTGTGCCGTCGCGGCCGCCGTTGAAGCGACCCCACACGCTC
Organism: Gemmatimonas sp.; assembly: GCA_043736095.1. Classification (GTDB taxonomy): domain Bacteria; phylum Gemmatimonadota; class Gemmatimonadetes; order Gemmatimonadales; family Gemmatimonadaceae; genus Pseudogemmatithrix. The sequence goes on along the minus strand of JAYTDH010000327.1, from coordinate 1,284 downwards.
TCCGCGTCGATCGTGCGACGAAGATCCGCCAGAATACTTCCGGCGTTGTGCACTTTGTCGGCCGCGCAGACCCAGCGCGCCGACTCGCTCGCGCGCGCGAGCCGCTCGAGGTAGTCGGACTTGATCTCATCACGCGACAGCTCAACGCCGTCGTCGCTGGTGCGGCGCTTGGTCACGGCGAGGACAGTCTCCAGCACAGCGTCACCGAACTTGCTGGCAATCCGATCCTCGAGCATCTCGCGCGACCATCCCTCGCGTACGCAATCCTCGATGACGTCGTGCAGGATACCCGCGATGACGGTGTCCTCGTCGCAGCCGTAGCGCGTGAGGATGAGCGCGACATTTGCCGGATGCGTGAGATAGGGCATGCGTGTGCCCTTCCGCACCTGGCGGTCGTGATGCTTCGCGGCGAACGCGAACGCGTGATTGATGCGGTCGGAGTATCCGGTCATCGTGGCGGGGGGAACATAGTGCGCGGCTCGTGCGAACGCACGACGACCGCAGTGTCGGCGCGGGACTATCGTACGATGTAGGTACTGAGCTGAAGATCGAGCACAGTCAGGGCGAGTCCTTGCACGAGCACGCCGAGGCCGGCACCGACCAGTCCGAGACGCCGACCCAAGCGCCAGCCGCTCAGAGCGAGCGTGAGGCCGACCATGACATACCCAATATCGAGCCCGATATTGAGCCAGACGAAGCGATCAAGTTCGATTGCGGCAGCGAGATCGCGGATGGCGAGTCCACGGGACGCCCACCAGACGATCAGGAGATCGATCGCGCCCCACGCGGCGCATTGCACACCAAAGTTGAGGAGCAGGGGGGACTCCTGCCGACGCAGCCGAACGGCCGCAATGAGGGCCGTCCCGGCGAGCACGCTCAGCGCTGCCCAGACCCCGAGCTTGAGGAGATGCAGCTCCTCGATTGCGAGGAGGTCTGTTCCATACTGCGCACTGGAAAACTGCATATACTGTTCTTATACTGGCTTTTTAGTGGCTTCTTGAACTGCCTTAAACGATCCGCCAGGGGTGCGCCCGCGCCGCTTCGATAACTGCGCCGCCAACTCCGCACGGGAGGGAAGAATCGGACGGGGAGCGTCCCAAAGCACGAGGCTCTGGAGCGGCACACCCTCCGATTGCACACGGGCACCATCCGCCGTGAACCGCGCCAGGAGCGTCTCTCCAACAGTACCACACAGTACCACGGGCGCTCCCGGAAGAAAGCGGTGCGCCAGCCCTAAATCGCGCAGCGTGACCGCGAGGATTGTAAACTCGAATCCATTGCGGA
>JAYTDH010000326.1:0-3524 GCA_043736095.1 Gemmatimonas sp. | reverse complement strand
ATCGTGAGCTGAACGTCCCACAGCATGCCGCCGATGATCGTGCGATCGCGGCCGTGCGCGAAAACCGTGTTCATCACGCTGCGGAGCGCGGCGAAGAGACGCGCCGAGAACCAGAGAAAGCCGATCGCGCCGCCAATCCCGAATGCCGCGCGTGTGCGCACCACATCCACGAGCACCGGATCGAGCATCGTTCCCTCGACCGTGAGCTGCGGCAACAGGCCATTGAGCACGCCCTGCACGAGCGCGGTCGCCGAATCGAGCGAGGTGCCGAGGAGGAAACCGAGTCCCGAGGCGAGCAGGAGGATGAACGGCACGCCGGCGAGGAGGATGTTGAAGGCCACCCCGCCGGCGAGGAACATCACATCATCTTCGCCCGAATTCCGCCAAACGTCACGGATGACGCGGAGCAGGTGCGTGCTCAGACGCCCTCTTCCTCTCCGTCCGCATCACGGTGCCGCGCCAGACGCTCCTCGAGCGCGGCCCGCGCATCGCGCGTCGCCGCACGCCCCGTGCGACGGATATCGCGCACGGCGCCGCGCCCAGTGTCGGCGAGATCCTCCACCGCCTCACGCCCGGTGCGCACAATATCCTCGGCGATCTCCTTACCACTATCCGCGATATCGCGCGCCTTCCGCTTCGCCTTGCGCGCCACTCGACGGATATCCGCACGCGTCTCCTCGCCCGACTGCGGCGCGAAGAGTAACGCGATGCCCGCGCCCACGGCGGCGCCCAGCAGGAAAATCCCGATGCTACTGCCGCCACTGCGGCGCTCAATGACCACTTGATCCTCCGACCGATCTCCCACGACTGCCTCCCACTTAGAGTTCGACGAACACCAGGAAGCGCGACGGGCGCCAGAAGGTCTCCGGCGTTGCGATGCGCACAGTTCCCTTGAACTTGCCATCCGGCGGCGCGGAATCCAGCCCCGCGAGATCATTGCGCGAAATCATCCGATAACTCTTGGCCGGATTGGGCAGCGGGATCGTGGACAACTGTCGGCGATCTGCCGCCGCGAAATCCGCCGCGTCGAGGGTCCGGGAGAGCACCATCGTGCGCCCGATCCCCAGCATTCCCCCGCGCAGCTCGACAATCCCGCGACGAATCAGATCGGCCTTCGTGCCCGCCACCCAGTACACGCTGTTCTGCTCGCTGACGAGCGCATCGCGGTCCGCGATGAGCATCGAGCGCTCAGTCGCGAGGAGCGCGTTCGCTTCCTTGAGCTGCGTGTTCGCCGCCGTGAGCAGCGAGACCTGATCAACCAGTGCAACAATTTCCGCCTTCTGGCCATCGATAAGGTGCTGAAACGCCGCGATGGTCGAGTCGTACTTCCGCGTCAGCGCAGCGTCTCCGGCGGTGAGCGCGGCGATACGACGTCGGCTCTGCGCCACACGCGATTCGGCCTCTTGGAGACGCGCCGTCAGCTCAGTGACCCGCTGCAGGAGTTGCGCGCGCTGCTCCGTTGGGGAGAGCGCCTCCATCTCACCATCGCGCGCGGCGACCAGATCACTGGCGCGCACCTTTGCCAACTCGGCGTTCACATCGCCGATAAACTGCGAGGTCGCCACGACCTCGGTGAGCAACGAATCCTTCTCGGCAGAGAGCGCGGACGCCTGCGCGAGCTGGCGGTCGTACTCCGACTTGGAGACGCAGGCGGTGGCGAGGAGCGCCACCGCAGACAACAGGAGAATCTTCCGCATAACGCAACTCCACGAGGAGGGACCGAGAAGCGACTTACTCTCCGGCGTCCGGATCGTCCGGCGCGGCTTCCACCGCGGGGCCACCCGTTCCGGGCGCCGAGCGAGCGATGGCAGGCCCGGTGACATACTTCCGTACGGCCGCTGCTGTTCCGCCAACGTGCAACGATTCGAAGAGGAAGGTGAACTTTGCTTCGTACGCGGCATCGAGCGTGGCGGCCACATCGGCGGGAATGTCCCACAGCTTCCGCTTGAACGGGCCGAACGCCTTCTTCCGCGTCTTGTAGAAGAACTGCTCGTCAGTGTCGCCCGCCTTGCGCTCATCTGCCGCGTTCACCTTGAGCCACTCGTACATCTCGGCACGCAGCGCATCCGGGATGTGATCGTACATCATGTTCTGAAATCCGGTCGCGAGATGAATCTCGGCCGTTTCTGTTTTGGGGAAGTGATAGAACGCGTCGTCTGGGAGCGTGGACGCGCCATGCTGCACCGCGCCGCTGAGCCCGTACTTGGCCCGCGCCACGCGAGAGAGATTCTCGAGCGTCTTGAAGTCGAGCGCCACATCCGCGATCGACCCGTCGGCGAGCACCACCCCGCCATGCGACGTCCCCGACTGCACGGAGATCTTGGAAAGTCCCTTCATCCCGGGCGCCTGCGCGGCGAGGGTGCGGTTGTATCCATCCATGAATGCTTCGAGTTCGGCCACGGTGGAGTTCTCCGTGCCCACTTCGCCGATCTCGCCACCGAGCGAGATCGTCACGCCCGACGGCTCGAGCGATCGCACATAGCGCGTGAGCTCGACACCGACTTCGAAGTTCAGGCGCTGTTGCGCATCAAGCGTCGGGTGCGCGAGATCGACCAGCGTCGACGTGTCGAGATCGATATTGAAAAACCCCGACGACACCGCCTCAAGGGCGAGTTGCTTGACCGCGCTCACTTCGGCGAGCGCATCGACCTTGTACTTCTTGTGATTCACCTGGAAGTGGTCGCCCTGCACGAACACCGGTCCGCGATGGCCTTCACGAAGGGCTGCCGCGAGTGCGACCGCGACATACTCCGAGGGACGCTGCTCAGTGTAAGCGATCTCCGAACGCGCGATCTCGAGGATGAACGACGCACCATCCATCGACCGCGCGGTGCGCACGATGGCCCGCACGGTGTCGTAGGTGCGCCCGCGGATATTCATCGCGGGGACAGTCACCGGCGGGACATCGCCCCGACCACGCGCCATATAGAACTCATGGATCGACGCCGAGAACGTGCCGACCGCACGCCCCGCCTCCCAGATCGCCCAACGCGCCCATTCCTGCTCAGTCGCATCGCCGAAGACGGCGAGACGCACGAGCGCGTCCATCATCGGAGAGGCCAACGCGGCCTCATCGTGCAGCGTCAGCTGGGCGTGGCTAATCGTCGCGGCGGTACCCAGCGTGCGGACCACGGAAGCGGGACAGGTGGACATCGGTCAGGGATCAGGGTCAAAGGGATCGCGTGAACACCGGAGAATCTACTGCTAGAGCACCCAGGTCGGGTCGGCGGCGGGGAGCGAGTCCCACACCGACTTCATTCCCTGCCAATCAGGGTGACCAAACTGGTAGTACGTCAGTTGCTTGCCAAGCTCGACGCCCGGTTGATCGAGTGGATCCACGCCGTAGAGCTGCCCCGCGTAAATCGTCGCGAGTTCGAAAAACATGAAGAGTCCGCCGAGATGCCACTCGTCGACCTTCGAGACCCTGATGGTCATCGACGGGCGCCCGCCACGCGCGAGGGCGCCAGCCGTCGCACGCGCCTCGGTGCGCAACAACTCGCCGAAGCCGCGGCCCTTGAGATACG
>JAYTDH010000325.1:0-14172 GCA_043736095.1 Gemmatimonas sp. | reverse complement strand
TACGCGACCGATGCCGACAACGGTGCCACGCGCATCCGTGAGTTCCGGCAGATGGTGATGGCGATGCACGATGCGGGACTCCGCGCGGGCCTCGATGTGGTGTTCAACCACGCCATGGCCTCAGGGCAAGACGCGCGTTCCGTGCTCGACCGTATCGTGCCCGGCTACTATCAGCGGCTGAACGCCGAGGGGCGCGTGGAGCGCTCCACCTGCTGCGACAACACCGCCACCGAACACGCGATGATGGCGAAGCTGATGGTGGAGTCGGCAGTGCGATGGGTGAAGCATTACGGAATTGATTCGTTCCGCTTCGACCTGATGGGGCATCAGCCGCGATGGGCGATGGAGCGACTGCAGGTCGCAGTGGACTCCGCGGCTGGTCGACACATCCCGCTCGTCGGTGAAGGATGGAACTTCGGAGAGATCGCGAATGGCGCTCGCTTTGTGCAGGCGTCTCAGCTCTCGTTGCAGGGGAGTGGCATCGCCACGTTCAGTGACCGGGCGCGCGATGCGCTACGCGGGGGTGGGTGCTGTGACGGTGGAGAAGGACTCGTCGCCAATCAGGGACTGCTGAACGGGTTGCACTATGCGCCGAACGCAATGAACACCGGACGCGATCGTCGCGCGGAGTTGTTGCGCGCCGCTGATCTCGCGCGCGTCGGGCTCGCGGGGACGTTGCGTGACTTCGAGATGGTGGGAGCCGATGGCGTGCGTCGCCCACTCTCGGCGTTCGACTACGCTGGCGGACCGGCTGGATACGCGTTGGAACCTGGTGAAGTCGTGAACTACGTCGAGAACCACGACAACCTGACGCTCTTCGATCTGAACGCGTTGCGCTTGCCGCGCGACCTTTCGCGCGAGGAGCGCGTACGTGCGCAGCTCCTCGGCGTCGCGTTCACGGCGTTCAGTCAGGGGGTCGCGTACTTCCATGCTGGCGTGGAAGTGCTGCGCTCAAAGTCGCTCGACCGCAACTCGTTTAACTCCGGCGATTGGTTCAACCGGCTCGATTGGTCGTATCGCGAGAATGGATTCGGCAGCGGCGTGCCGCGCGCGGAGGACAATCGCAACGAGTGGCCGTTGATGAAGCCGGTGCTTGCGGATGCGCGGATCGCACCCGCGTCGAGTGATATCCGTTGGATGCGTGATGCGTCGCTCGACTTGCTCCGCATTCGCTCGAGCTCGACGCTGTTTCGGATGCGAACCGCAGGCGATGTGCAGCAGCGTCTGCGATTCGTGAATGTCGGGTTGTCGCAGAATCCGGTGGTGCTCGGTGCGCTAGTGGACGGCGAAGGGTATGCGGGGGCTGGGTTCCGCGAGGTGCTGTACCTGATCAACGTGTCGGGTGAGGCGCAGGAGATCGTGATACCTGAGGCGGCGGGGCGCGTGTGGCTGCTGCATCCGGTGCATCGCGCGGCGACGGCGGCGGATCGGCGGGCACTGGACGCGCGACTCGATGGGGCGACGGGACGGGTACGGATTCCGGCGCGGACTGCGGTGGTGTTCGTGCGGGAGTGAGGCTCCTCCCCCATGAGCTGCGCCCTCCAGTTCCCGCGACGGCAGGCCTCAGCGGACGGCCGCGCGGAGTTCGGCCAACCAGCCCTGCGCGTAGATAATCGGCGCGGCGGCGCTCCTGCGTGGGTCGCGAATCATCAGGAACCGTCCATCCGGCGCGACGTCGTACTGCTGCCGGTTTCGGGCGCTCCGCAATCCCTCAACGGAGAACAGCGGGCGCGGATCCCCGATGCCGAGTGTCGCCCCCTCGCCCACGCTGACGGCCATCATGCGCGAACCAGTTTTGAAGAAGAGCTCGCGTCCGTCGCGCGACCAGCGCGGCTCGACGCCCCCGTCGCGTGAGACGAGTTGACGTGGAGACATCGATGGGAACGGCGCGACGTAGAGGTCATAGCGCACCCCCGATCCGTCATCTGACGAGTAGGCGAGCCAGCGACCGTTAGGGGAGAGCGCAACCGTCGTGGACTGTCCGGGATCCACGACGAGCGGCTTCAGCGCCGTGTCTCCGGAGAGGGCCCGGTACCGGATGTTGGAATTCGCGCTCTCTTCGTCGGTCCGGACAATCATGAACTGCCCGTCGCGCGAGACTTCGACCTCCCAAAGCCCATAGGGGCCGCGGTAGGCCAACGACTGCTCGGCGCCGAGATCCGCGCGGACCTTGCGCACAACCACGTCATTCGCATCGGACCGCTCGCCAACCGAGACGAAGTAGATCGTGTCACCATTCGCGGTCCAGCTCGCGCGCCAGTTCGCCGATCCCGGGGAACTCACTTTCTGGCGCGCGCCATTCGCGCGTCGAATCCACAGGTCGGTCGTCTCACCGCGGACGCTGACCGTCAGCGTTCGCCCATCGGGGGCGAGCGCGGGGTACTCAAACTGCGCACGCCAGGTCGAGTCGAGTGCCGTTACGCGACCGGTGCGATCGACCCACACGAGTTCGGAACCACCCGACGTCTCAGCGTTCAGTGAGTACAAGGCATCACCATTCGGCGATAGCACAAAACTTCCCGTCGCAACGTCCGCGATGAGTGGAATGGCACTGCCGGTCGTTTCGCGGCGAGAGAGGTCGAACGCGATCGCGAACAGGCCGCCGTCCCGACCCGTGTACAGCAGGTGCCCCGTCGGCGCGTACCATCCCCCAGTCGCCCCGCTGACGAGCAAGCGCAGTGAGTCGGTGTCGCGATCCAGTAGATAGAGCGACGTTTCCACCGAGCAGTTCCCGGGGCACACGGTGACCAGCAGCCCGCGACTGCCCGGTAGTGAGGAGATGCCGATGGCCGCCTGGCTACCGATCGCCGTCAGGGAACTCGGGGGAACGCTCGGATTGTCGGGGTCGATGCGTCCGATCTTGCTCCGAACGCTCGTGTAATAGATGTACCCATCGTCGGCCCACGTGCCGGTCTTGTAGTCCACGTTCACGTCGGTGGCGATGGTGAGCACGCCGCCCCCCGCCACCGGGACCTTGCGGACCTTGCCGTCGGTCGTGAGAAATCCAATCCAAAGGCCATCGGGGGAGAAGAATGGCGACACTCCCCCTTCGGTCCCTGCGATCGTCTCCGCGAGTGCGGCTTCTCGACGCTTGCGCATCAGCACATAGCCCTGCGGTGTCGAGTCCACGAAGACGATGGACGACCCGTCGGGGGAAATGGCGGCCTGCTTGGCGATCAGCGGTACCCCCGGCATCAGTGCGTCCGGGAGCTGTTGTTTCCAGAGCACGACCTGCTGCCGGCTCGGCGGCGGCGCGGGGGGGCGACGCATCCATCCGATGCCGGCGCCAACGACGGCGAGTGCGAGCGCCACCGCCAAGATGCGCTCGCGCCCCGCGTACCCCTTTATGGAGCGCGAGCTGACGGATGTCGTGCGCGTTGTTCCGGCGGTCGCCCCCTTGAGCGCTGCGACAAACTCCGCGGCCGTCGCGAACCGATCGGCGGGGAGCTTCTCGAGGGCAGTGGCCAATGCATCGGCCACGTGCGGCGGCACAGACTTACGGCGCGCCGTCACCGGCGGCGCGACCTCCGTCACGATCTTCATGATGATCGCCTGCGCCGAGGACGCCGTGTGCGGCGGATCGCCGGCGAGCATCTCATAGCACACGCTGGCCAAGCTGTAGATGTCTGAGCGCGCACTGATATCGCGGTCCGCCGTCGCCTGCTCGGGCGACATGTAGTGCGGCGTGCCGAGGCTCAGTCCTGTCTCGGTCATGCGACCACCGGCCGCTGCGCTCACGGCGAGCGCGATTCCGAAGTCCATCACCATCGCGCGGCCGTCGTGCAGGAGGAGATTCTCCGGCTTGATGTCGCGATGGATCACGCCGTGGCGATGCGCGTAGTCGAGCGCGTCGGCGATTTCGCAGGTGATGCGCACGGCCTCGTCCACGCCGAGCTGGTTTTCGCGATTGAGGCGATCACGAATCGTCTCGCCTTCGATGTACGGCATCACGTAGTACAGGAATCCGTCGGCCTCGCCGCTGTCGAAGAGCGGGAGGATGTGCGGATGGCTCAGTGCCGCGGTGGTCTTGATCTCCTGCACGAAGCGTTCGGCGCCGAGCACGGCGGCGAGTTCGGGCTTCAAGACCTTGATCGCGACTCTGCGGTCGTGTTTGAGATCGGCGGCGAGGTATACCGTGGCCATTCCGCCGGCGCCGAGCGGGCGCTCGATGCGGTAGCGGTCGGCGAGGGCGGCGGCGAGGCGTGGAGGGAGGTCGGCCATGGAGGCGGAATGTACAACTCGGCGTCCGGTCGGGCCAGCCGACGTATTTCATAAAGTGTCAGTACATATGTATTGACATTATGGACCGACGTGGCCAGGTTTCAATCGTGCCTGCCAAGACCGCCCAGCTCCAGATTCGCGTCACGCCGCAGCAGAAGGCCGCGCTCAAGCGACTCGCGCGCGCTGCGGGTTGCGACGTCTCGACGTACGTCCTCTCGCGGCTCCCCGCCGCGGGGCGCTCGCGCTTTGCCGAGATCCTGCGGGCGATGCGCGCCGACGCGAACGCGCGGTATGCACTCGCCGAGCTGAACGACTTCCTGGCCGCATGCGCGCCCATGGAGTTCGCCGAGGCGGTCGAAGCTGGGGAGCTCGGCGCGCTTTCGCCCTACCTGCAGAACTATGTCGCAGCGATGATCGAACTCGCGGCCGTCGCCAAGGGCGTGGTCGCGCCGGCGTGGCTCGGCGACATCTCGCCGCTGGACACACCGCACTTCGTCACGCCGCTCAAGAGTCTGCGTGGGCATCTGCTGCGGGCATCGCCCGTGCCCTTCAAGCGTCGCAACATCTTTGTGGACGCCAGCATCGGCGCGCGGGTCTGACAGTGAGCGCACCGGTGCGACTCACCAAGGCCGACATGTTGCGGCTGTTCGAACTGCTCGACGCCGAGCTGGCGGCCGCCGGTGCGCAGGGTGAGGTGTATCTCGTGGGCGGGGCGGTGATGTGTCTCGCACTCGATGCGCGTGCCGCCACGCGCGATGTGGATGCGTGGTTCAAGCCGGCGTCCATCGTACGCGAGGCCGCGGTGCGCGTGGCGAATCGTGTGGCGGTGCCGGCAGACTGGCTGAATGACGCGGTGAAGGGCTGGCTGAGTCCGCGCGGCACCTTCGATCCGTATCTGGAGCGCCCGCATCTCAAGGTGTTCGTCGCGCAGCCGTCGTACCTGCTGGCCATGAAGTGCGCGGCGATGCGGCTCGGCGAGGAGTTCCACGACCTTGACGATGTGCGCTTTCTCCTGCGGTACCTCAATATCACGAGCGCGGCGGATGCGTTGGAGATCGTGGGGCAGTATTTCGATGAGGCGCAGATACCGACGAAGTCACGGCTCGCGCTCGAGGAACTGCTGGGCACCTAGCTGCTCCGCGCATCGGCACACTACGCATCGGCACACTACGCATCGGCACGCCGCGCATGGATGCACCGCGCCTGCGCGGCTACGGATTCGCCTCGTCCACCGCGCGCTTCATCTTCGCCACCCAGTTCGGTTGCACGCGCACGTAGTAGCCAAGATTCTCCGATGGCGCCTGCAAGTAAATCACCTCACCCTCGCGCGTGAGCGCGTACGACCACCCCGGCGTGTCATTGAAGCGCGGGTCCTGCACCATTGGCTCGTCGCGCGCGATGGGCGTCGCGCCTGAGAAATCGATGCGCGCACGGCGAATGTTCGCTGCCTGACCCGCGATGTTGTAATCCGTGAGATACCAGAGTTCGTTCGGTGACGACCACCGCGGTTCGAAGGCACTCGACGCAATGAGGAAACGGCGATCCAGCGCCGGCCACGGCTGCAGATAGATCCGGTCCTCGCCACCCGGCTGCCACGCGAGCCACTTCCGGTCGGGTGAGAGCGAGGCGAAGAAAGCACCAACAGCGACAGTGTCAACGCGCGCCGGCGTCTGGGATCGATCGACGATGAGCTGACCGAGCGTGGACGTGCCCAGCATGAGCAGGTTGTCGCTCAGGAAGGCGGAGGCCTGGAGGTGTCCCGGTGGCGTGAAGTTCGCCAAGCGCTGCGGCGCCGCTGGCACATCGAGCCGGCGTAACAAGAGCGTCTCGCTTTCTGGCCCGTTGTAGCGTCCGTAGGCAATCGAGCGTCCGTCGGGTGTCCAGCCAGGTGAACCCATATAAAAGGCCGTGTCCACGCGCTCTGGCGCGCCTCCCTTTAAGGGGTACACGTGCAGTTCCTGCGACTGCGGACCCTCCACGACGGCCGCGATGCGTTCTCCATCGGGGCTGGGGGTCCAACGCAGATACGCGGCCCCGGGCATCGGAAGCGTGTCGAGGCGCCCCGTGCGATCGCGCTTTACCAAGCGGCCGATTTCCGCGTTGATGCCAGGGACCCAGACGAGCGAGCCGTTCGCGGCGACGTCGTACTGCCCTGCCCCCGTGTAGGTGGCGCGACGCACGCCAGGAATCATCGCCACCGAGCGCCCGAAGGTCATCGAGTCGAGATTCTCAATCCGCGTGGCCATCAAGGAGCCTTCGATGGACATGTAGAGCAGGTAGCGCCCATCAATCAACCGAAAGTCGGAGCCGATCAGATACTTCGGCGACCCAGGCCCAGCCGCGGCCGCAGTCGGCGTGAGCGACGCGCGCTCACTCGGGCGATCCAGATCAATGACGCTCGCGTACTTGTAGGCGCCGCCGCCGCAGATCACGCGGTTCTTCTCGATTGGCTGCGGCAGGATGCAGTAGCCGACGGGAACTTCGCGCATCGCCCCGGTGGAAAGCTGCACCCACCGCATGACGCGTCCGTCGTTGTCGGCGTAGGAGATCGTTCCGTCCGCGCCCCACTCGCCGCCCAGCGGGTCTTGCGAGGGCGTCAACGAGGTCACGGCGCCGCCAGCAATCGACGTGGACTTCAACTCGCGATTCGACACGAAGACGACGCGCTCGCCATCAGGGGAGATGCGTGGCGTACCCGAGGCGCCTGCGGTGCCCGGGATCGGACGCGACTCGCCGGTCTCCAGATGGCGATACCAGAGTTGCGACTGATTCCCCTCGCTCGCGATGTACACGATGAACGACCCGTCCGGTGAGACGGAGATGGTGCGGAACGCACCGGCGAGCGTGATCGGAACCGTTGGGGGAAGACCAACATCGCGCGGCTCGTTGCGTCCACGGGTGAGTGCCCACAGCGCGAGCGCGGCGAACGCCACGGCGGTCGCGCCGAGCAGGGCGATGGTGCGTCGCGCCGGAGCGCTCGCGGTGCGCGGGCCCGAGGCGAGCGCTGCGCTGCCGGCCACGCTGAACGCGGGATTCGCGAGCGCCTCCGCGAACTCACGCGCCGTCGCGAAGCGATCGGCGGGGAGCTTCTCGAGCGCCTTCGCGATTGCTGCCGTCACGTTAGCGGGCACCGACTTCCGCAGCGCCGTCACTTGGGCGGGCTGCTCAGTGATGATCTTCATGATGATTTGCTGCGCCGAGCCGCCGAGATGCGGCGGCTGGCCGGCGAGCATCTCGTAGAGCACGCTCGCGAGCGAATAGATGTCGCTCCGGCCGCTGATCTCCTTCTCGGCGGTCGCTTGCTCGGGGCTCATGTAGTGCGGCGTGCCGAGACTCAGGCCCGTCTCGGTCATGCGGCCACCGGCCGCCGCACTCACCGCGAGCGCGATCCCGAAGTCCGCCACCATCGGCCGACCATCGTGCAGCAGGATGTTCTCGGGCTTGATGTCGCGATGGATCACGCCCTGCGTGTGCGCGTAGTGGAGTGCGCTCGCGACGTCGCTCGCGATGCGCACCGATTCATCCACGCCGAGCTGCGTCTCGCGGTCTAGCTTGCTACGCAACGTTTCGCCGTCGATGAACGGCATCACGTAGTAGAGGAAGCCGTCGGCCTCGCCTGAATCGAACAGCGGCAGGATGTGCGGATGCTGCAACGCGGCAGTGGTCGTGATCTCGACCACGAAGCGCTCGGCGCCGAGCCCGGCGGCGAGCTCGGGCTTGAGGACTTTCACTGCGACTTTGCGTTTGTGCTTGAGATCTTCGGCGAGGTAGACCGTGGCCATCCCACCCCGCCCGAGTTCGCGCTCGATGCGGTACCGGTCGGCGAGCGCGGCGGTGAGGCGTTCGGGGACCGTGCTCACGGCTTCCTTCCCTGCGACATCCGCTCACGCAGTTCATCGAACCAGTTGAGCACGAGCATCGGCGGCGCTCCCGCGCCGATCGCACGGATCGTGATGAACGACTCCCCGTCCGGCATCGGATCGTAGGCGGCATAGTTGGCACCACTCTGGTAGATGTCCGTCATGACCGTATCGCGGCGCACGATGACGAATCCGGATCCGGTCTCGACCTGCGCCGCGATGATGCTGTGCCCGTCGCGATAGAAGAGCTCGCGCCCGCTCGGCGCCCACACCGCCTCGTCACCGCCGTGGGTGGAGACCTGATGCAGGTTGGCGATGTCCGAGATGGAGCACACGTATACCTCCGGACGTCCCGATGCGTTCGACGTGAAGGCGAGCCAGGCGCCATTGGGGGACACTTTGGCGGCGGTCTCCGTCGCCGGCGTGTTCAAGAACGGCGCGAACGTTTCCCGACCCGCCTCGAACGTCACACGTTCGATGTTCGCACTGCTCCCGGCCCCACTGGTGATGGTGAACCCGCCCCGACCCGACGGCAACCAGGCGAGACCGGCTCCTCCGGTGAAGGCGAGCTCCGGCGCACCGCTCCCATCCCATGGGGCCTGCTGCGCCGTGCTTCGCGTTGCCCCTTTGCTGCGTTCCCGCCACGCGACCCGCCGCCCGTCAGGCGCCCACGTGACCAGGTCGCTCACCCCGTCATTCGTGAACCGAGAGGTCGTACCGCCGAGTGTGTGGATCCAGATGTCGCTCCTGCCGTTCGGTGCGACCACCGTCATCGCGATCCGCTTGCCGTCGGGTGAGACCCGAGGGGTGACGTAGTGCTGCGTGTCGGGCTTCACCATCGTGAGGCGGCCCTTGCGATCCACGCGGACGAGCTGACCTAGCGGCGAGCCCGGCTGGTACATCATCGTGCCGTTCGCACCGAACGCGAACGTCATGGCCCCGCCCTGCCCCACGTTCGACGCCGGCAGCACGGCGACGCTCCCGAGGACCGGCACCTCCGGCTCGGTCACGCGGAAACTGCTCGGGTCGAATCGAACGCCCCGCACGCTCCCATCGGACCGGCTGAACAGCAGATGGCCCGTCGAGGCAAACCTGGGGTTCGATCCCCGCAACCCCAGCCGCGTCACCGTGTGATCGGCGAAGGCGACGACCGCGAGGGAATCGTTCTCCGATCCCGTGCCGGCCATGCGGATCGCGAACACCGCCGCCTTGCCACCCGGCAGCACGTACGGCCACAGATGACGCCCTTCGCCTCTCGCCGTGTCGGGCGCGCTGAGTCGCTCGGGCGTCCCCCCCGACGCGCTCACCCGCCAGAGTCCGGCATTCGGGCCGGGCACGCGCGAGTACACGACGTCGCCCTCGTCGCCCCACGAGTAGTTCACCACTTCCTCGGCGATCGCCGCAGCGGGTCCGCCCGCGAGCGGCACGCGCCTCAACTGGCCGTCGACGATGAACGCGAGCGACGTGCCGTCGGGCGAGAATGCGGGGTTCATCGCGTTCGCGGTGCCGGGCACCGCCCGCGGCGCGATGTCATCGAGCGAGCGCACGAGGATCCGCGGGATCGGGTCGCCACCGAGCCACGCAATCTGCTGCCCATCGTTCGAGACGGCGAGGTTCATGCCGATCCGGTCGATGCGGAGGCGCGCGCTGTCGCCGAACGCGAGTTCGAAGCGGGCGCGCTGGCCGGGCCCCGCGGCGGGACGCGACCATCCCCACGCCGCCGCCGCGACCGCCGCTGTGGCAATCACGGTCGCCGCGATGAACCGGCGCTCGAGCGTCCGCGCCCGATCGCGGTCCATCGCCTTCGCATCCGGGCGCCCCGCAGAGCCGTAGACGGCGACCGAAGCCGCCGAGTCGTGGATGCTCTTCGACCCGGTCAGCGCCTCGGCGAACTCGGCCGCCGTGGACCAGCGGTCCACCGGGACCTTGGCGAGCCCGCGTGCGACCGCCTGATCGACGTGGTCGGGTACCGTGTCCCGGATGGACCGCAAGCTCCGCGGCGAATCCATCACGACGCGGGCGATGATGACCGCGGCGGTGGGCCCGGTGTGCGGCGGTTCGCCGGCGAGCATCTCGTACGTCAGCGCCGCGAGCGCGTAGACGTCACTGCGCCGATCGATGACCTTCTCACCCATCGCCTGCTCGGGACTCATATAGTGGGGCGTTCCTACAGAGAGCCCCGTCTGCGTGAGTCGCTCACCACCGGCGTTGGTGACCGCGAGCGCGATCCCGAAGTCGGCGATGACCGGCTGTCCCTCGTGCATCATCACGTTCTCTGGCTTCATATCGCGATGCACCACATTCTGCCGGTGCGCGTAGTCGAGCGCGCGCGCCATCGACGAGGCGATGCGCACCGCTTCGTCGACCGAGAGCACCGTCTCGCGGTCGAGCCGCGTACGGAGCGTCTCGCCCTCGATGAACGGCATGACATAGAAGAGCAGCCCGTTCGCCTCGCCCGAGTCGAACAGTGGCAGGAGGTTCGGATGCTGCAGGTTGGCCGTGACCCTGATCTCGGCGAGGAACCGCTCGACGCCGAGCACGGCGCCGAGTTCCTCCTTGAGCACCTTGAGCGCGACCTTGCGCTTGTGCTTCAGGTCCTCGGCGAGGTACACGGTGGCCATGCCGCCCTGCCCGAGTTCGCGCTCGATGCGGTACCGGTCGGCGAGCGCCGCGGTGAGGCGCAGCGGTACGTCGTTCACTTGTTCGCGAGCACGGCGTACTCCTTCGAGCGCAGCAACCGCAGGTCCGCGGTCACGAGCGTCAGCCCCATGACCTTCGCGGTCGCTGCAAGGAACCGGTCCGCTGGATCCTGATGCGAGAGCTTCAACTGCCGGCTCGCCACCGCGATCTCATGCGTGAGCGGCGCCTCGCGCCTGGGTAATGCCTGCACCATCGCCTCGACCCACTCGGCCACTGGGCGCTTCACTGTCAGTCGGCCGCGCTCCACGAGGATTAGCGCTTCCCACACGCTGATCGGCGAGAGCCAGAGTTCGTTCGCGGGTGACTGCAGCGCGCGCCGCACTGCCGGCGTCAACCGCTCCGGATCGAGGAGCCCCCAGAGCCAGATATGCGTGTCGAGCAGCAACTTCACGAGCGCAAGACCTCCCAGTCACCGGACTCGGTCGCGGGCGCGACCAGATCCCCTGCGATTGTCGCGGTGCTTCGCATCGCCCCCAACCACGGATCGCCGGCGCTGGCGAGCGTGGGCGGTACCACTTCGGCGACTGGCTGCCCGCGGCGGGTCACGATGATCGGAGTTCCCGTCCGGCGCACCCGTTCGAGGACGGCGAGGCAGGTCGCCTTGAACTCGGAGATGGCGATGGTCTTCGTACGCGTCTTGGTCATGGCTTATGATGCCATGGTCAATGACTATAGTCAACTGAGAACGACGGGCTCAGCGCGAGCCGCTCCGGGAGCACTATCAGGGCGCGCGCCCACCCTGCTCCGCGATCCGCCGCCGGACCTCCTCGTCCCAGTGCAGCACCACAGTCGGTGCGTTGATCGCCCCGGTCACCGGAGCCCGCTTCATCATCAGGAATCGCTGCCCGTCGCGGGAGACATCGTAGTCCACCGCGCCAACCGCCGTATTGAGGTACGGCAGATGGCTGAAGAGTGATTCCCGCTCCGTCACCCGCACGGTTGGCCCGAACTCGAGCGTTGCCGCGATGAGCGCGTTGCTCTCGAGATCGCGGTAGACGAGTTCGGAGTTCGACGCCCAGCGAGGACCCAGCGCGAAGCCGGTGGAGACGAGCCAACGCCCACCCTCGCGCATGAACTGGCGCACGTAGACCTGGTATTTCCCATTCTCGTCGGAGATGTACGCGATCCACTTGCCGTCCGGCGACACCCCGGCCGCCTGATTGTTCGCGGGTGTCGCGATCACCGGCTTCCGTTTGCGGTCACTCCCAGTCCCTACGGCGAAGACACTCTCAGTCTGGTTCCCGGTGTCGGACGTACGGCCGTCGATCACGATCCAGGCGCCGTCGCGGGTCCAGAAGGTGGTGCTGCCGTTGCTCGTATCCTCGCCATCCGCGACGCGCTCCGCGGGCAGCGATCCGTCAGCGGGCATCCAGTAGAGATCATTCACGCCCGCTCGCGTGGAGTAGAACGCGACCCGAGTCCCATCCGGCGACCAGGACGGGCGTTGGTTGTTCCCTTCGGTCGTCAGCTGCGCGAGCGTCTTTCCACGCACGTCATAAATCCAGACCTGGTTCCCTTCGCTGGCCGGCTTCGTCATGACAATCCGATCCGCTGATGGAGACCAGCGGGGAGAGCCGTAGTCCGCAAACTCGGGGAGGATGACCATCTCTCGCCCCGCACGATTGACTTCCACCAGTTGGCGGCCCGACACCTGTGTCCCCGGGAGGTACATCATGGCACCCGAGCGCGAGACGGCGAGACGGTATCCGTAGGACGAGCCGCCGCGCACTCCGTCGAGAACGGGCGCCGCGGATCCCCGCACCTCACCGCTCGTCGCATCGAAAGGCACGGCGAAAATTGCGCCTTCCGTGGTGGCGTACACCAGAAGGCCGCTCGGGAGGTACCACCCGCGCGTCGCACCGGGGACCAGCACGGTCACCATCCTGGTCGCGACGTCGAACTCGACTAAGTCCACTATGCCGCAGTTCGCGGCGCAGCGCGCGAACAACACCTTCTTTCCACCTGGCAGGACGAATGGCCAGAGCAATATTCTCGTAGCGCTGTCGGGCACCGAGAGATGCTCCGGCACACCGCCCGTACCGCGGACCCGCGACGTGTTGTATCCGCGTGAGGTGTAGACGATGTAGCCATCGTCGCCCCAGCTGCCACCGTCAGCCCCGCTCTGCACGTCCTTGGCCAGCTGGATCGACGGACCGCCGGTCACCGACACCTTCTTCAGCTGGTCGCCTTCGGTCGTGAAACCCACCCAGAGTCCGTCGGGTGAGAAGAATGGCGTCTGTGCATTCTCCGTTCCCGGTAATGGTGTTGAGGTGAGCTGTCCAATCTCGCGGATGTGGAGTGTCGAGAGGTTGTTGGACGAGTCGCGCGTCGCGAAGACGATCCGCTTGCCATCGGGTGAGAGCGCGAACGGGGCGTCTGCGTCGAATTGAATGTCGAGTCGCACGTCGCCGGGTAGCGTCATCTCGAACCGCACGACCTCAGCGGGGGTCGGCTTCGGGCGCAGGAGGAGGAACAGCGCCACAGTCGCGAGCACGCCGACGCCCGCGCCGATCGCCCAGTGTACAACGCGCGGGCGTCCGGACATCACGCGCGTGGCCGCGCCCGCCTCGCCCGCGGCGCCGATAATCGTGAACGTCGGATTCCCGAGCGCCTCGCCGAACTCCCGCGCGCTCGCGAAGCGGTCCGCCGGAAGTTTCTCCAGCGCCTTCGCCACCGCCGCCGCCACGTTCGCCGGCACCGACTTCCGGAACTTCGTCACCGCCGCCGCCGGCTCGGTGATGATCTTCATGATGATCTGCTGCGCCGAGTTCCCCATGTGGGGAGGCTCGCCGGTCAGCATCTCGTAGAGCACGCTCGCCAGAGAGTAGATGTCCGCTCGCCCGGTGATCTCCTTCTCGGCCGTGGCCTGCTCGGGGCTCATGTAGTGCGGCGTGCCGAGGCTCAGGCCGGTCTCGGTCATGCGACCACCCGCGGCCGCTGAGACCGCGAGCGCGATCCCGAAGTCCGCGATCATCGGCCGCCCGCCCTGCATCAGGATGTTCTCGGGCTTGATGTCGCGGTGGATGATGCCGTTGCGATGCGCGTAGTCGAGTGCGCTCGCCACGTCGGACGCGATGCGCACCGCCTCGTCCACGCCGAGCTGCGTTTCACGATCTAGCTTCGCGCGCAGCGTCTCACCGTCGATGAACGGCATGACGGAGACGGGGCTGAGCCTCGGCACGCCGCACTACATGAGCCCCGAGCAGGCGACGGCGGAGAAAGAGATCAGTGGGCGCAGCGATGTGTATTCGCTGGCGACGGTGTTGTACGAGCTGCTGACAGGCAACCCGCCGCATGTCGGTGCGAGCGCGCAGCAGATCATCATGAAGATCATCACCGAACAGCCGCAACCGGTGACGGTGCTGCGCAAGTCGGTGCCGACGAACGTGGC
>JAYTDH010000324.1:0-2750 GCA_043736095.1 Gemmatimonas sp. | reverse complement strand
GCCCTGCGATCCGGCGTTCGGCTGTAGCGAGACCGCCGAGAAGCCGGTCACCTCGGCGAGCGCCTTCTCCAAGCGCACGAACATCGAGGCATAGCCCTTCGCCTGCTCGCGGGGCGCGAACGGGTGGAGCCCACCGACTTCGCGCCAGGTCACCGGGTACATCTCGGCCGACGCGTTGAGCTTCATGGTGCAGCTGCCGAGCGCGATCATGGAGTGCGTGAGCGCGAGATCGCGCGACTCGAGCTTGCGCATGTAGCGCAGCATCTCGGTCTCGCTGTGATACTTGTGGAAGACCGCGTGCGTGAGGTAGCCGGAGGTGCGCGCGAAGCGCTCGTCGTAGCGGGCGTCGACCGACGTGGCGATCGCGTCGAGGTCGAGCCCATGCGCGCGGCCGCCGTTGAACGCGTCGAGCAGGTCGCTCACGTCGGCGACGGTGGTGTTCTCGCCCATCGAGACGCCGAGTGTGCGGGCGTCGACATGGCGCACGTTCATGCCGGCGCGGTCGAGCGCGGCGACGATCGTGCCCAGCTGCGCGCCCACGTCCACGGTGATGGTGTCGAACGTGACCGCCGGCGCCGGCGTCATTCCGAGCTTGCGCACGCCCGCCGCGAAGACCTCGGCGCGGTGGTGCACGCGCGTCGCGATCCGCTTGAGGCCTTCCGGCCCATGCCACACTGCGTACATGCCGGCCATCACCGCGAGAAGCACCTGCGCCGTGCAGACGTTGGATGTCGCCTTCTCGCGGCGGATGTGCTGCTCGCGCGTCTGAAGCGCCATGCGCAGCGCTGGGCGTCCGCTCGCATCCCGGCTCACTCCAATGATGCGGCCGGGCAGCATGCGCTTGAACTCATCCTTCGTGGCGAAGAATGCGGCGTGCGGTCCACCGTAGCCCAGCGGTACGCCGAAACGCTGCGTGTTGCCAACGCAGACGTCCGCGCCCCACTCGCCAGGCGGCGCGAGCAACACGAGACTCATCAAGTCCGCCGCCACGACGACGAGCGCATCGGCGGCATGGGCCCTGGCGCAGGTGTCGCGGTTGTCGAGCACGGCGCCATCGGTCGTCGGATACTGGAGCAGCAGGCCAAAAATGTCCGTACCGAAGCTCGCCGATGCCGCGTCGCCCACGCTCGTCGCAATCCCGCGCGCATGGGCGCGCGTCTGCACCACGCCGATGGTCTGCGGGTGACAACGCGCGTCGATGAAGAAGGTGTTCTTCGCGTCGCTGCCCCTGGATTGATACGCGAGGAACATCGCCTCGGCCGCTGCCGTGCCTTCGTCGAGCAGCGACGCGTTCGCGATCTCCAGGCCGGTGAGATCGATCACCATCGTCTGAAAGTTGAGCAGCGCTTCGAGACGACCCTGCGCGATCTCCGCCTGGTACGGCGTGTAGGCGGTGTACCAGCCCGGATTCTCCAGAATGTTGCGCTGAATCACCGGTGGCGTGAGGGTATCGTGGTAGCCGTAGCCGAGATACGAGCGGAAGATCCGGTTCTTCACGGCGATGGCGCGGAGTGCGGCGAGCGCTTCGTGCTCGCTGCGCCCGGCATGAATCGCGAGCGGTTTCCGAAAGCGAATCGCTTCGGGGATCGTCGCGTCGATGAGCGCGTCGAGCGTTGGGTAGCCAAGCGTACCGAGCATGGCGGCAACATCGGCCTCACTCGGCCCGACGTGGCGGGGAACGAACGAGTCGGCGGCCGTCATCGGCACGGAGTGGGTGGTCGTCGTCATGGAAGCCTCAGGCGCGCGCAAACGCGCCGGTAGGTGCGTCGGAAATTATGAAGAGTCGTCCACAAAGTTATCTTCGGGGTTCAGCACGTGGCGCTCTACCTAAATATTAGCGATCTGACTGGTGCATTGGCGCTTGCTGCACTCCCCGCCGCTCGATGGGCCCGCCAACATGGCGCTCGATCATGCACTCATGTCGCGCGCGCGCCACTCCGGTGAAACGGTACTGCGCATTTACGAGTGGGCCTCACCGGTGCTGTCGCTGGGGCGGAATCAGCAGGCACGCGACGTCTACCTCGACGCCGAGCTTGAGCGCCGCGCCATCACGGTCGTGCGCCGGCCCACAGGAGGACGGGCGCTGCTGCATCACCGAGAAATCACCTACAGCGTCACGGCTCCCGCCCGGCGTGACGGTCTGACGGCGGCGTATCGTCGCGCGAATGCACTGGTGCTGAACGCCTTGGCCGAGCTTGGCGTTCCCGCCGTGCTGGCGCGGCCAGTGTCGCGCTCGCGAGCGCCAACGGCCCTGCCCTGCTTCGCCGAACCGGCGTTGGGAGAGATTGTGGTGGAGGGCCGCAAACTCGTTGGCAGCGCGCAGTGGTGCGACGACGGTGCGGTACTCCAGCACGGATCGATCCTGGTGGATGACTATCAAGCAATGATTCCACAGTTGATGCGCGAGCCGGCGGACGTATCGCCGCCCCCTGCCACCCTGCGCGAGGTGCTGGGCCGAGCTCCGAGCGCAGCGGAAATGGCCGACGCGCTCTGCACGGCCGTTCGTCGCCTGGAGGACGCCGTTGTGACGAATCTGACAAGCGACGAGATCGAACAGCTCGACACGTCAACGATCGCCGCGCACTACCGTGACCCGGCATGGACGTGGCGGCGGTGACGTCACATCGAAGCGACAGTCATTCTTGACCGCACCGTGCCGGTCGTTCATCGTTCCACGCATACTTCTTCCCTCTGCAAACGCTCATGCACCGCTTCTTCCGCGTATCATCACGGCAGGTCCGCCTCGCCGC
>JAYTDH010000323.1:0-2152 GCA_043736095.1 Gemmatimonas sp. | reverse complement strand
GAACCGTGCGCGCTCTGGTCAAGACTTCCCCGACATCCGGATTCACGCTCAAGGACGTTCCCGTCCCCGTCATTCGCGACGATGAAGTCCTCATTCACGTCCGGCGCGCGGGAGTGTGCGGGACCGATGTGCACATCCACGAGTGGGACGCTTGGGCCGAGGGGCGCTGCAAGCCGCCATTCACGGTCGGCCACGAGTTCGCCGGGGAAGTCGAAAAGGTCGGCGCGCTCGTCACGGACGTGAAGGTGGGCGACCGCGTGACCGCCGAAGGGCATATCGTGTGCGGACACTGCCATCTCTGCCGCACGGGGAACGCGCACGTCTGCCCCAACACGAAAATCATCGGGGTGGACCGCGACGGCGCCTTCGCTGACTACATCGCGATGCCGGCGACCAACGTCTGGCAACTCGACGCGAACATCCCCTTCGAGATTGGCGGCATCCACGACCCGATGGGCAACGCGTTCCATACCGCGCTCCACGGGACAAATCTCCCAGGAGCAACGGTGTTGATCACGGGCTGCGGCCCGATCGGTATCTTCGCCGTCGGCATCGCGAAGGCAGCCGGCGCCTCGCACATCGTCGCGAGCGACGTGAATCCGACGCGGCTTGCCCTCGCCACGACGATGGGCGCGCACAGTGCGGTGCATCCGAAGGACGCCGATGAGGCGGTCCGGAAGGCGACACACGGACTCGGGGTAGACGTGGTACTCGAGATGAGTGGGGTTCCGGCCGCAGTGCATCAGGCTCTCAAACTGGTGCGAGTCGGCGGGCGGGTGCAGATGCTCGGGATTCCGGCGAAGCCGATGGACGTGGACTTCGCGACCGAGGTGATTTTTAAGGGCATCACCATCTACGGTGTCGTGGGCCGTCGGATGTACGACACGTGGATCCAGATGACCCAGTTCCTACGCGCGGGACAGTTCGACCCGACACCCGTGATTACGCATCGGTTTCCGCTCGAACAGCACGCGGAAGCAATCGCCGTGATCAAGTCCGGAGAAGCCGGAAAAGTCGTCTTCGAGATCAGCTGAATGAATCAGAACTTCGTCACCTCGCTCCAGGCCGGTCTCGATGACCTCAAGGCCAAGGGCACGTACAAGAAGCTCAACTACCTCGCCTCCCCACAGGCCGCGCGCGTCCAGATGGAAGGGCGCGGCGAGGTGCTCATCCTCTCGTCAAACAACTATCTCGGGCTCTGCGATGAGCCGAGCGTGATTGACGCGGGCATCCAGGGGCTCAAGCAGTTCGGTGCGGGCACGGGGAGCGTGCGCTTCATCTGCGGCACCTTTACGGTGCACCGTGAGTTGGAGACGGCGATTGCGCGCTTCGTAGGGACGGACGCCGCGATGAGCTACGTCTCGGCGTGGAATGCCAACGAAGGGCTCACGGCATCGATTGTCGAAGAGGGAGACTTTGTGATCTCCGACGCGCTGAATCATGCGTCGATTATCGACTCAATTCGCCTCGCGAAATCGATCACGAAGTGCACGACGGGTGTGTATAAGCACAGCGATCTCGACGACCTCGTGGAGAAACTCTCGGCACAGAAGGCAGCCAGGCGGCGCCTGATCTGGACCGACGGAATCTTCTCGATGGAAGGGAGTATCGCGAAGCTCCCGCAGTTGTTGCAGATCGCCAAGGACCATGACGCGATTCTCATCATGGACGACTCGCACGCCACCGGTGTGCTCGGCGATACGGGGCGCGGCACTGCGGAGCATTTTGGTGTGCTGGGCGAGGTGGACATTATCACCAGCACGCTCGGCAAGGCACTCGGTGGTGCCGCTGGAGGCTTCGTGGCCGGTCCGGCCGCGCTGTGCGACTCGCTCACGCAGCGCTCGCGTCCGCAGCTCTTCTCCAACGCGCTCCCGCCGACCGTCGCGGCGAGTGCGCTCGCGAGTATCGAGTTCATCGAACAGCACCCGCAGCGCGTGCGCCTGCTCCGGGAGAACTCCGCGTGGTTCCGCAATGCGATCAAGGAGGCGGGGTTCGCGCCGCTCGAGGGCGAGACGCCGATCGTACCTATTATCGTCGGTGAGACCTCCGACGCGATCAAGATGAGTGAGATGTTGCTCGACGAAGGGATCTTCGTGACGGGCTTTGGATTTCCCGTGGTGCCTCAGGGCACGGCGCGCCTCCGGTGCCAGAT
>JAYTDH010000322.1:0-1923 GCA_043736095.1 Gemmatimonas sp. | reverse complement strand
AGCGTCTCCGCCGTCACCGCCGACCCATCGGGGTTGTGCGCGACATCGAAAATCCACGCCCCGTGCCGCGAGAACCGCCCAGGGAGCGAGACGGCCTTGAGCGCCGGAATATCCTCCGCCGAGGGGCGTCGGAGCTCTGCCGGCAGCGCGTCGAGCATCGTCAGGGCGGTCATCGCGTTCTGCGCCTGATGCCGCCCCGCCAGCCCCGTCGCGACCTCCAGCCGCTCGGTTCCCCTGACCCAGGTGAACCGCGTCCCCTCCCCGCTCACCACGATCCCCTCGGCGGCGCCTTCTTCCGCCACAATCCGCACCGGAGTCGCCCCGCGCCGCACTCCCTCTGAGGCGAGCAGCGCCCGGATGCCAGCATCGGGCTCCCCAACCACCGCCGGCGCCCCCGGCTTGAAGATTCCGGCCTTCTCCGGCGCAATCGCTTCGCGCGTCGTGCCGAGCCATTCAGTGTGATCGATGGCAATCCCGGAGACGCCGGCCACGAGCGGCTGCACCACATTCGTGGCATCGAGCCGTCCGCCGAGTCCTGTCTCGATCACGGCAACGTCCACGCCGGCATCGGCGAAGAGATGGAATCCCATCGCCGTCGTCGCTTCAAAGAACGTCGCCCCGAGCCGATCGACGGCCGGAGTCCATCGCCGCAACCACTCGGCGATCACCTCGTCAGACAGCGGACGCCCATTCACGACGAAGCGTTCGCGAAAATCCACCAGATGTGGCGAGGTGTACTTCCCCACCTTCAGGCCGCGCGCGCGCAACGCGCCCTCGAGGAGCGCGCAGGTACTCCCCTTGCCATTCGTGCCCGCAACATGAAGCACGCGTAAGCGACGATGCGGATCGCCGAGTTCGGTGAGGAGCGCGTCGACCCGCTCAAGTCCGAGCTTCCACTGTCCCGTCGTCCGCGCGAAGAGCGCGTCGAGCGCGGCCTTGTAGTCGGTGTCGCTCACGACACAATACGCGAGACCGCGATCACAAACGCGCTTATGTGCTCGACCACCCGATCGCCGCCGGCTTGCCGCTCATATGCCGCAGGAGCTGCCCCACGGTGCGCTTGAGTTGATGCCGATGCACCACGCGGTCCACCATCCCGTGCGTCAGCAGGAACTCCGCCGTCTGGAATCCCTCAGGGAGATCCTGCCCCAGCGTCTGCTTGATCACGCGCGGTCCCGCGAAGCCGATCACCGCGCCGGGCTCAGCGAGAATCGCATCCCCGAGCATCGCGTAGCTCGCGCTGACGCCGCCGGTGGTCGGATTCGTCAGGATCGACACATACGGAATCCGACGCTCGCCAAGTTGCGCCAACATCGCCGCGGTCTTGGCCATCTGCATCAGTGAGAGCACGCCTTCTTGCATGCGCGCGCCACCGGACGCTGAGATGAGGATCAACGGCCACTTCTTCTCCAGCGACCGCTGGCCGAGGCGCGCGATCTTCTCGCCGACAACCGAACCCATCGACCCGCCCATGAAGGCGAAGTCCATTACGCCGAGGTTCACCGGCATCTGATCCATCAGGCCGGAGACGGTCAGGATCGCATCGTGCTCTCCGGCGTTCGCCAGCGCCTTTTTCAAGCGCGCGGGATACTCCGGGAACTGCAGCGGATCGACTGACGCGAGTTCGACATCCTTTTCGTCGATCGTGCCCTCGTCCAGCAGAATGCCCACGTACTCGTGGGCACGAATGCGGCGATGGTAGTCGCAGGCTGGGCACACGTTGTGATTCCGCGCGAACTTCTCGCGGATATCCGTGTGGTCGCAGGCCTCGCACTTCTCCCACGCATCAGCGGGGATCTCGAGACGCTTCTCGCGCGGCGGGCGGGGCTTCTTGTCTTTCTTGAACCAGGCCATGCCCGAAAAATGCCCTCCCGTGACCTATATCACCAGTCCGTCGGCCTTTCCGCGGCCCTCGGAGGAGAT
>JAYTDH010000321.1:0-4036 GCA_043736095.1 Gemmatimonas sp. | reverse complement strand
GCATCCGGCGGAATCAGCCCTGCAATCTGGTAGAAGGTCGTCGTCTTCCCCGCGCCGTTGGGTCCAAGGAGGCCAACAATCTCGCCCTGCCGCAGTTCGACGTCGACGTTGTTGACGACGTTGCGCTTCTTGTAGGTCTTCACGAGTCCGGTCGCAGCGAGCACGCTTCCGCCTTCGAGCGGTCCCGTACGGAGCGGCTTCGGCACGTGCTCTGCAGCCGCACGGAGTGCCTCGCGCCAAGCGGAATCGTCCGTCGCGACGGCGGCGAGCGCCTCATTAATCAATGCGAGCGGCGTGGCATCCTCGAATGCTTCGGGCAGTTCCGCGAGCGCGCCGCCCGCGGTCAGGCGCGGGAGAACGACCGTGGTCAGATGGGTCCGAATCTCATCGGAGCTGAGGCGACCCGCTTCGCTCTGCGTGTCACGTCCCTCCGCTTCCATCGCGAGGAGGTAGTCCGCACGATACGCCATGACGACGCTCCCGAAGCCGGCACTGCCGCCTTCGTCGGCCTGCTGCGTGATGGCCAGCAAGCAGAGCGCGGCTGATCGATCTCCACCGGTGAGACGCTGAACGAGTTCGATCATGGCTTCCGCCCTCGCGGCGCGGCGGGTGGCGCGGCGGGTGGCGCGGCGGGTGGTGCGGCGGGTGGTGCGGCGGGTGGTGCTTCGAAATAGAGCCCCGATGCCTTCTCGCTCACGGTCACCGTAGACATATCCCCTGCATCGAATAGCACCGTGATCGTCCGTCCGCGATTGTAGCTGAGGTTCGGGGCGCCCTTGGCACCGCCAGGGGGCGGCAGTTGGTAGAAGGCGCGCGCTGACCCATTGGCGATGACGAGTCGCATCTGCGTGCGGGCTTCGACCGAGTCCGTGACCGCGGTGGTCTCGAATTGCGCGTCGATTGTGTCGCCGGCAATCCAATCGCGCTCGGTCGTCGTGATGCGCGCCGTGTCCACGCGCGACCATGCTAAGGCGCGACCAATCGCGTGGACGCGTTCGAGCTGCTGCTTCGGCATGCGGATGTCCATCGAATCCGACTCGATGTCCTGTTGCGCACTCACAGCCCGTGAGCGGCCGCCCCACGTGTAGATCCGCTCCATCTGTTGGTCCACCAGCCGGAGGTCAATCGTATCCGCGGTCAGCGTGAGTGAATCACTGTCGACCTTGGCCTCCCCCGACGACCGAACCCGCTCGAGTGCGCGCTCCTCAGACCACATATCAATCTCGACGCCCACCAGCGTGAAGCTGCGCGCACCCTTCCCGACAATCTTGGGCTGACGCATCAGTCGGGCGAACTCAGTCCCATTATCGAGCGACGCGGAGTCGGCGGTCGCTCGCAGATCGGGCCGTTCGATGATCACTTGCCCCGACGCCCAGACGAGCGAGTCGTTGAACGAGTAGATGCGGTTCGCCGTGAGGTCAACTGAATCTGTGGAGGTGCCTGGAGCCGCACCGCTTTCGGTCGGACTCATGCGCATGAAGGGACGTCCAGTCGCGACCCAGTAGGGATAGTCGCGCACGCCAGCCTTTTGTCGGTAGTACTCCATCTGCGGTCCAGCGAAGCGAGTGCCCTTTCCGCTGATGCCGCGGACATTTCCCTCTGCGACAAGGCGATCCTCGCGCGTGTAGTAAAACATCTTATCCGAGTTGATGCGCATCCGCGGATCGGTGTAGCGGACGTTGTGGTAGAGAATCAACACCCCTTGATCTGCAAAGTGCTCGGCGCTGTCGGCGAGCAGGCGATTCCCCTGCCCCTCACACGTGGCGTCCACCACGCCTCCAACATAGGTATTGCGGCCACCCGAGCCCGTGATGACCGAGGTGAAGCGCGTGGTGTCCGCACCGCGCACCACGCCGGTAATCAAGATATCACAAGGCTTGCCGCCCTGAGCGTAGAGCGCTGCCGGCATCATGAACAACGCGAGCCCGATGGCGCGACACAGCGCGAGTCCCCAAGGACGGGCTGTCACGGACTAGAAAGCTTGAGGGAGCCGCCGCGACCACGATCGAGCCGCAGCACGGTGACGACGTTCAGATTCGGATCGGCGCGGAAGCCCACCCCGCGCATCTCTTTGCCGTCCGGCTCGGTGAGCACGAACGATGAGTCTGACGTGATCTGGTTCTGTTGCGAGTCGAAACGGAGCATTGGAGACTTCAGTACGCGCCCGTCGACCGAAGTCACAATCACGTGCCCGTACGCGAGCATCAGCCCATTGCGCGAGTCGTAGTCTGCGCGATCAGCGACCATCGTTGCGTCCTTCGCTCCCTGCGCACTAAAGAAATCGCCCTGCACCACTCGCATTGCGATGCGTGCATTCTGCTCAAGAAAGAGCGTCGTGTCCGCAAATATTTCGGCGCGCATCAATCCCGCATCCGTAATCATGGTGCGTGAACCGAACGCGACCTGATCTGCGGAGTCGAGGATTGAAGCCTCGCCTGCCGGAATCTCCGTCTTCGGATTCCCAGAACAGGCCGCGCCGACGAGCACGGCAACGCAGAGCGCGAGCAACAATCTCATACTGCGCCCGCACGCAGCAGATCGTGCAGATGAACGACTCCGGCGATGCTTCCGTCGTCTTCCAACACCGGCAGCGCAATCACGCCCTTGGTCTCCATGAGATGCACGGCGGCACCGCCAAGCTCATCGGCACGCGCCGTCTTCGGCGCCCGTGTCATCACCGTGGTGACGGGCACGTCCATCACATCAGGGGTGGTCTGCATCAGCCGCGTGAGGTCACCCGTCGTCAGCACACCGGCCAATCGCCCCGCGGCATCTGTCACAATGGCCAGACCACGCTGCTGGGTAAGCATCACAATCGCCTCGCGCATCGTCGCGCGCTCCGAGAGGAAGTGCAGATTATCCATAATCATCACGTCGCGCACACGAAGCAGCAGCTTGCGTCCGAGCGATCCGCCCGGATGGAACCTGGCGAAGTCCTCGCGGCCGAATCCCTTCTCCTCGAGCAACGCGACGGCGAGCGCATCACCAATCGCGAGGGCCAAGGTCGTGCTCGTGGTTGGCGCAAGATCATGCGGACACGCCTCCTCGGGCACGAAGCCATCGAGTGAGACGTCGCTGTTCTTAGCGAGTGTAGACTCCGGATTTCCCGAGAGTGCGATGCAGGGCACACCAAGACGCGTGAGCTGCTCCAGCAGCGGCAGCAACTCTGCCGTCTCGCCACTCTTGGAGAGTAAGAGCGCCACGTCCTGATCCGTCACGATGCCAAGATCACCATGTACCGACTCGGTCGGATGCAGGAACATCGCGGGGGTGCCGGTGCTGGTCATCGTTGCGGCAATCTTGCGCGCGATCAACCCCGACTTGCCGATGCCGGTCACAATCACGCGCCCCTTACTCGCGCGAATCAACTGTACGGCGCGCGCGAACTCAGCGCCGAGCCGCACCGCCGCACCGGCAACAACATCACGTTCGAGCTCCAGAACGCGCCTGCCGCGCGCCACAATCCGATCGATATCCGATTGCAAGAGGGGCGCGTCGCTCATATGACCTCCGCCGAGCGCGAGGCCACGTACGCTTCTACCTGTGTGTCCCACTCCCCGCGCGCACGGAGCAGCAGCTCGCAGAACTCGCGCACCGCACCGGCGCCACCATGACGCGTGAGCGTGAACGTGGCCGCACGACGCGCCTCGGCCGTCGCATTTCCCACCGCAATCGGCAGACCAACAAGCCGCATCACGCCGAGGTCGGGGAGATCATCGCCAACGAAGGCGCACTGCGACCAATCGAGCCCGCGCCGGGCGAGCATCGCGCGGAGCGCGGGGACCTTTCTCGCCTGATCATCCTGCACCAACTCATCCACGGCCAATTCCTTCGCACGCAAGGCGACACTCTCCGATACGCGTCCTGTGATGATGGCCGTCAACAGCCCCGCCTGCTGGAGCATCTTGATTCCGAGGCCGTCCTGGATGTCATACCGCTTGAGCTCGACGCGGGTCCCCGCGACGTCGCCGAGAATCACGCCACCGTCGGTCAGCACGCCGTCCACATCAAAGCAGACGAGCTTGATGCGCGCGGC
>JAYTDH010000320.1:0-2165 GCA_043736095.1 Gemmatimonas sp. | reverse complement strand
GTGATGCGGGTGAAGCCTGGACTGCCGTAGCGCTTGAACAAGGTGAAGGTCGGCGCGCTCGGAGTGAGAACACCATCAGTCCACCAGCCATAGGTCTGTCCGAACGGCAGATCCCAGACGCGGAGTGAGGTACGATCCTGATAGCGCGGGTTGGACGTCAGATCATCCGCGGCATGCGAAAGCGCCCAGTCGAGCAGTGCATCGGCCGGCTCCCAGCGTGAGCCGAGTCGCTCGCGCATGCGCGCCGTCAGACCCCGTCGCTGCGAGACGCCATCGAGCCCGAACCATCCTTCGATCGCCCCGCGCGAGACGGCCCGGAGCGCGTCCTCTGGTGACTCACCCGCGAGCATGCGGCGGAGTGTCAGGTCGCGGAAGAAGCCCATCGCCGCATCGAACCCATCGGTGATGACGCCCCCCGCTGGCTGCGCGCGTTGCTGATACAGCGCGCGCGCGACAGAGGTCGCCGGCGCGCGCCATTCGGCGTTGGCGTCGAGCGGCGCGCCGGCGGTGCGCCGCACGAGCTCGTACGACATCAGGTTTGCCCCGCCTTCAACGGCCCACTGCGCCGCGCCCATCGTGGAGGGCACGCCCGGCGCACTGCGTGTGGCGTGCATATACGCGCGCTGATAGCTGTGCGTGAGTTCGTGCGCGAACGTCGAGGCAAGTCGCGTCGCACTCGTCCACGGAAACGGCAGTAGATCCATCCATGCGTACAGCGTGTCCCCCGAGACCTCGGAGAACGAACGCGCAGGCGCGTCGACATCCTTCTGCAAGACGATCAAGAACTGCCCCGCCTGCGACGAGCGCGGATCGGTCGCGCTGAAGACATACCGGAGCAATGGGCGCAGTTGCTCGCGCACGAGGGCGTACGCGGTATCGAGCTGCGCGAGGTAGACGGGGAGATCGTCCACGGCGTCATCGGCCCAGCGCACCACCACGACCTCGCCATCGTACACACGCACAACCTCGGCGGGGCGTGGGAGGCCGGAGAACTGGTCCTCGAGCAGGAACGCCTCGCCGAGGATCCACGGCGTACGTCGATTCCGTGGACGCGACTCGAGTATCTCGCTGTTGGGGAGCGCACTTGGGAGCGCACTTGAGAGCGCACTTGGGAGCGAGGCGTCGTGAATCGCCGCATCCGGGGCAATCGTCACGGTGAGGGGATACGGCTCGTAGTACGGCTCCGTCCCGATGCGCGCGGCCTCGATGGCGCGCGCATCGACCCACGCCACCACATACTCGGCCCCCATCACTGCCGCGACCTCGCAGCGACGGGCCGCACGATTGAGGGGCGAGGCCGCTTGCCCCACGGCGAGTGTGATTGGATCCGCACCACAGGTTCGCGCGCCATCGGCACGCGGTGCGAGTCCGCTGTCGCCGCATGCGGCGACGAGCAACGTGCAGAGAGCCAGCGGGCGAAGGGCGCGCATCGAGAGGACTACCCCACCGGAGTCGCGTGCCGTCACCGGCGCGCGATCATCCCTTGCGGCGCGCCGAGGGCTTGGGACGGAACGGCATCATCAGAAGTGCGCCGATTGTGCTGTGTTCTTTGGAGTCCATGTGGGTGTCGATCCCATAGACGATGTCGCGCTCAGGACGCGCGCTGAAGGTCCCGAACGCACGATCCCAGATCGAGAAGATGTTCCCGAAGTTGGTATCCGTATGCGGAAGCTCAAAGTGATGGTGCACTTTGTGCATCCCCGGCGAGACAATCACCCACGACATCACGCGATCGAGCGTCGCCGGCAGCGTGATGTTCGCGTGGTTGAACTGACTCAGCACGACGCTCATTGCCTGGTACAAGAAGACCATCCAGAGCGGCGCCCCGACAATCACGACCGCGAGCGCCGTGAAGGTAAAGCGCACGGCGCTCTCACCGGGATGATGGCGATTGGCGGATGTGGTATCGACGTGCGTATCGCTGTGATGGATTAAGTGCAGCTTCCACAGCGGCCGGGTGTGATGCGAGACGAAATGGGCGAGCCAAGCCGAGATGAGATCGAGAAGCAACAGCCCCACGAGCATCTGGAGCGCGAGCGAGAGTCCCGGCACCAAGTAGAGGACACCGAACTCGTGCGAGACGGTCCACTCAGAAACCTTCAACAACAGGAAAGCCAACCCGAAGTTCACGACGATGGTCGTCGCCGTGAAGAAGAAGTTCACGA
>JAYTDH010000319.1:0-11745 GCA_043736095.1 Gemmatimonas sp. | reverse complement strand
CGAAAAATTCGGTTTATTCGATCCAAATAGCGCTGACGATGCCATGAGCTTGAATAAAGACGGCACCATTGATATTCCGTGCTGGCGCTATGCCATGATTAATTTCCCACATCCTTTGTTGGAGCAAGGCTTGGTAATTTTAGATACGCCAGGTTTAAATGCGATTGGTACCGAGCCTGAATTAACCTTGAACATGCTACCAAACGCGCATGCCGTGCTATTTATTTTAGCCGCAGATACTGGCGTTACTAAATCTGAAATTGACGTGTGGCGTCAGTATATTAGCGGCACACGCTGGAAACAAAAAGGCCGTTTAGCTGTTTTGAATAAAATTGACGGCCTGTGGGATGCGCTTAAAAGCGAAAAAGAAATTGAAAAAGAAATAAACAAGCAAATCAAAACCAGCGCTGAGTTGCTTGGTTTGGAAATTAATCAAATTTTTCCAACCTCAGCGCAAAAAGGTTTGCTCGCCAAAATTAACGGCGATGAGGATTTGTTAGTGCAAAGCCGTTTGCCAGAGCTTGAAAAAGCGCTGTCAGATGAGCTAATTCCATCCAAAAAAGAAATTGTGCGCGACAACACCAAAAACGAGATCGATGATTTAATCAACAATTCAAATATGATTTTAGAATCGCGCGTCTCTGGCGTGTTGGAGCAGCTAGAAGAACTACGTGGCTTGCGCGGCAAAAACGAAGATGTGGTCGAACACATGATGAACAAAGTGAAAGTAGATAAAGAAAACTTTGAAAAAGGCTTGCAACGTTTTCAAGCGCTTCGCAGCGTGTTTTCGCAACAAAGTAACAAGCTATTTACCTTGCTAGGCATGGAGGCGCTAAAAGTGCAGGTGCACACCACGCGCGAAACTATGATTAAAGCCAGCTTCACTAAATCTATTCGCGGTGCGATGGACAGCTTTTTTACCGATCTTAAAGGCCGTTTAGTGTCATCAGATGCACAAATTGATGAAATTAAAAAAATGATGGACGTGATGTACGACAAGTTCAGCAAAGAACATGGCTTACGTAAATCAGAACCGCCAGCATTTTCAACTTTACGTTATCAAAAAGAGTTGGCTAAGTTAGAACGCGCTTATAAAGAGCAATTTAACACCGCGTTTAATATGATTGCTAACGAGAAAATGACGCTAACCACCAAGTTTTTTGAAACCTTGGCTAGCCGCGTAATTCATGTGTATGAAGTGGCTAACCGTGATGTAGAAAATTGGTTAAAAGCCGTTATTGCACCGATGGAATCACAAGTGCGCGAGCATCAACTGCAATTGCGTCGTCGTTTAGAGAGCATTAAACGTATTTATAAAGCGACTGATACCTTAGAAGACCGTATTTTAGAA
This sequence comes from Gemmatimonas sp., assembly GCA_043736095.1. Lineage (GTDB taxonomy): Bacteria > Gemmatimonadota > Gemmatimonadetes > Gemmatimonadales > Gemmatimonadaceae > Pseudogemmatithrix. Next base: position 10,394 of record JAYTDH010000319.1, on the reverse strand, counting down.
CTTGAAAATATCGAGAAAAGTATTCGCGCGCAAATGACTGATACCGATCCTGGATCACGCCCATATGGTGCAGCAGATGCCCCGCCGTGATCCACGCGATTCCGCGCACCGAGACTTCCTTCCCACTCGCCGTGCCGCGGCGCGTCCACGCTTCTGCGGGTAACCCCGAGAAGAGCGTCACGGTCGACTCTCGCACAGAGTGGAACTCATCGAGGATGTCCTCCAGCGTACGCGACGAAGCGCCGCTGAGCGGGACATAGGCCTGCTCATCGAAACTCGCCAGCGGGGCCGTATCACCCCGGGCAATCCGCAGCGCGCGATACGCGAAGATTCGCTCGGCGTCGGCGCAGTGCAGCACGACTTCCTTGAGCGTCCACTTGCCGGGCGCGTAGGCGTGCGAGGCGACTTCGTCCGAGAGATCACCAACGAGCGCGGCGGCAATCTCCGCCCCACCAATCATTGCCTCGATGATGTCGCCATCAGGGACTTGCTGCACATACGACTGATAGTACTGGGCGAACTCATCCGCACCGGGGCGGATCCGACGATGTGCGCTCATGGCTAGGTCCGAGTCTCGTGTGGCAGTTGCAAAAGTATACGACTTGCGGTGTCAGGATGCAGGGTGCGTTGCTGGCCTCGCTAGCCTTGCGGAGGGTGCGACTGTTTCACCACGGAGGCACGAAGGCACGGAGGAATCCAGTGGAGTTTGAACGCGAGTGCCACGAGCTTATTGGGGCCGCAATTGATGTGCATCGGGCACTTGGGCCGGGATTGCTCGAGTCCCTCTACAGCCGGTGTCTCGCCATCGAACTCGCCCGGCGCGGCCTCAACGTTCGGAAGGAGGTGCCGATTCCGATTCATTATCGAGGAATCAAGATCGAGCCGGCCTACCGAATCGACCTGCTCGTCGAGGAGAAAATCATCGTTGAAGTGAAAAGCGTGCTGCGCCTTGAGCCAGTCTTCAAGGCGCAACTCCTCACGTACCTGAAGCTGACCAATCTAAGGGTCGGCTTTCTACTCAACTTCAACAATGAGGTCCTGCGCCAAGGCATCACTCGAATGGTGCGCTGAGTACCTCCGTGCCTTCGTGCCTCCGTGGTAAAAAAAGAGCTGGCTCCCCGCAGGAAGCCAGCTCCAACCACCACAACCAAAGAATCTCAGTCGTCCGCGAGCTTCGCCAAAATCTGCGCCTGCACATGCATCGGCGTCGTCATGCGGCTCCGACGCCCCGTCTCGGCCCCGATGAGCTTCCACAGCGCCATCTCGCGCTCGGCGCCAGCGAGTGCAGACGTGGGGACCTGATCCCCGTCGAGCCACGCATGGACCGAGCTCGAGAGTTCACGGGCATCCAGCGGGACCTCGCGGTCCGTCGTCTGCGGCTCTGCCTCGGCACGAGCGCGCGGCGCGGGGGCCGGGGTGACATCGGCAGCGCGGGGATCAAGAGAATCATGCATCACGAGTATCGCTCCTCTAGCAGCTTCTGCAGCGCCTCACGGGCGCGGTGGACACGCATCTTCAGGGCTCCGACCGTCGCGTCGAGGAGTAACGCCATCTCCTCGTAGGAGCGGCCCTCGACGTGCTTCATCACAAACGCTTCCCGCAAGGAATCGGGGAGGGCCGTCAGCGCACCATCGAGGTCGCGCCGCAACTCCCCACGATCCAACTCCTCCTCAGGGGTCTCGAATGAAGACGGTTGATCGTCCTCTTCGTAACTGAGGTGCGTGCGCCGGATGTTCTTCAGCCAATCCTTGCAGCCATTGGCCACAATCCGGAACACCCAGGCATCGAACCGGCCCCGCACTTCCCCAAGGTGATGAAACGCCTTGATGTAGGAGACCTGCAGGATGTCTTCGGCTACGTCAGCGCTCCCCGTCATCCCGTAGGCGTGGCGATACAGCGGGTCGCTGTAGCGCTCGATCAGGATCCCGAAAGCGTTGCGATCCCCGGCTAACACGCGGTCAATGACCGCCTGATCAGCATCGATGAGGTCGTCCGGCGGAGCGGGCTCGGTCTGGTTTACAGGCACGACGCTAGTGTAATCCAACACTCGCGTCGCGGACAGGGCTTCGTGCCGCCGACCGACCCGCACCTACAGGGTCCGTCGCATAGCAAAGACGAGGCGAGACGAGGCTGGGTCACAAACCCGTCACGAGGTGAGCGACTCCGCATCCCCATGAAATGCCCCCCACCCGTTGGCGCGGACCAACGCGCCATGTTCGTCGAGCCGAGGTGGCGGACGGCGCACTGCGGTCTGCCCCTGCGGTGCGACACCTGTCAACGCCGAACCATCGATGGCTTGGAGCGCCTCCAGCACGGGCTTCACCACACCGCAGGGTACGCCCACCCCCTCGAGCGCACGGAGCCATTCCGCGGCCACGCGCGTGCGCACACGAGTCGCCATCGCCTCAACCACTCGCGCGCGCTGCCTCACGCGGCCGGCGTTTGTGGCGAGCGTCGTATCAGCCGCGAGCGCGTCGAGCCCAAGCGCCCGCACGCACGCCGCGAACTGCGCGTCGTTCCCCACCGCGATGACCATCGGGCGATCCGCGGCCTCGAACAACTGATACGGGACGAGATTCGGATGCGCGTTCCCCCATCGCGTCGCGTCCTGTCCGGTCACGAGCGCGTTCTGGGCGACATTCACCAGCGCCGCGGTCGCCGAGTGGAGCAACGAGACCACGAGATGTCGTGACGCGGTAGACGCCGGGGACAACGCCGGGGACAACGCCGCGGAGGACGCCGCGCGCCCCTGCCCCACGAGCGCCGCGAGCACCTGGATTGCCGCATCCTTGCCCGCGAGCAGATCCACCAGGGCCACGCCCACCTTCATGGGCGCGCCATCGGGCTCGCCGGTGATCGCCATCCACCCACTCTCGGCCTGCACCACGAAATCGTAGCCGGGACGCGGACTCTGCAGTCCGAAGCCGGTGATGGTGCACCAGAGTAGGCGCGGATGCCGCGCCAGCATCGCCGCCGGTCCGAGTCCATGCTTCTCCAACGTGCCCGGCCGGAAGTTCTCCAGCACCACGTCGGCCTCGGCCATCAATCCCGTGAGCAGGTCGCGATCGGAGGCCTCCGCGAGGTCCGCGGCCACGCTCAGCTTGTTTCGATTAACCGACAAGAAATAGGCGCTTTCGCCCCTCGAATCGAAGGGGGGGCCCCAGCCGCGCGTGTCGTCGCCGACACCGGGACGCTCAATCTTGAGCACATCAGCCCCCAGATCACCTAAAATCATGCTGGCGACAGGACCGGCCAGTACGCGCGATAAATCAAGTATTCGGATGCCTTTCAGCGGTAGAGTCACGTTACTGTATTGATAGTGTTTTTTAACTGGCGTATAAAAACAGGTGCTTCAGAGTGAAAAACAGGTCAAAATCTACCCGTCTAATCCCTTGCGTAGCTCTAGAAAAATCATATCTTGCGGCCGTTCATCTCCCGCTGTACTTCGCAACACCTTAAGGACTGTTAAATGACCGATACCGAACTGCCGGCTGACGCCCCCGCCGCCGATAAGCCCATCCCGCCCAAGCGCTCCCCCGGACACCGCGGTGCGGACGTTCGCGACACCGTGGCCGAAATGGCAGCGAAGGCCCACGAAATCTCGCTCGAGGCTGGTAGCAAGATGGCCGCCGCGATGAAGGATGTCATCGGCGCCGCTTCTGGGCTGGTGGCCTTCTCCATCGAGTCCGGCCGTGACCTCGTGCAGTTCATGGTCCGCCGCGGCCAGATGACGCAAGAAGAGGCCGACAAGCTGATCGCTGAGGCCGAGTCCGCCTGGCTCAAGAAGAACAAGGGCAAGCTCCCGCCGGTCAAGGTTGAGGCCCCGCCTGCCAAGCCCTTCTTCGTGGTGAAGTCGGCGCCGGCGACCAAGCCCGCTGCTCCCGCCGCGAAGCCGGTCGTCGTGGCGGCCAAGCCAGTCGCCAAGCCAGTCGCCAAGCCAGCTGCCAAGGCCGCGCCAGCACCGGCGGCGAAGAAAGCCGCTGCTCCGGCACCCGCGGCGAAGAAGGCTGCAGCCCCGGCCGCCAAGAAGGCCGCACCGGCGGCGAAGAAGCCGGCCCCGGCCGCCAAGAAGCCCGCGCCGAAGAAGTGATCTCCGGGGGTTCCGTGCGGCGCATCTCCGCACCCCCCGGCGACGCACTCGCCCTGACACGCGCCCTTGTCGCGTGTGATTCACGTAATCCCGCCTTCGCCCATGGTGCTCCGGGCGAAGGCGCCGTAGCCGCGCTCCTCGCCGATACCCTCCGCGACTGGGGGTTCACGGTCGATCTGCTCGACGTAACCCCCGGCCGGCCGAACGTGCTCGCACGCATCGGCGGTGGACATGGCGGACGCTCGCTCCTCCTGAACGGCCATCTCGACACCGTCGGTGTCGAAGGCATGACACACGCTCCCTTCACGCCCGCCGACCGCGACGGCAAACTCTTCGGCCGTGGCTCCGCCGACATGAAAGCTGGTGTCGCGTCGATGTGCGCCGCCGCCTGGCGCGCCGCCCAAGAGGATCTCGGTGGGGAAGTGATCATCGCCGCCGTCATCGACGAAGAATGGGAGAGCCTCGGCACACGCGCACTCCTTGAGATGGGCGTCACCGCGAATGCCGCGATCGTCACCGAACCCACACGACTCGCCGTGTGCCCCGCGCACCGCGGCTTCGCGTGGGCCGATGTCACCGTGCACGGGCGCGCCGCACACGGCTCGCGCTACGACATTGGCATCGACGCCATCACGCACGCTGCACATCTGATTGCCGAGCTCGATGCCTACCAACTCGGCGACCTGTCCACGCGCACGCACCCATTGCTTGGCCGCGGCTCGTTCCACGCCGGCACAATCAAGAGCACCGATGTGCTCAGCGCGTACGCCGCGTGGTGCAGCGTCGGCCTTGAGCGACGCACGTTGCCCGGCGAGGATGGGGCGCACTTTGTGCAGGAGATTCACGCCGCCATCGCCCGCGTTGCGGAGCGCGTGCCCGGCCTGCGCGCTGACGTGAAGCTCGGCCTCGTGCAACAACCCAACGCGGTCGCGCATGATCACCCGCTCGTTCAGGGACTCCTCGCCGCGACCGCCGTGCATGGGGCCGATGGGGCGCAGGCCCCGCTTGAGGGACTCTCCTGCTGGACCGATGCCGCGCTCCTCACCGCAGCGGGCATCCCAGCAATCTGCTACGGCCCCGGTGATATCGGAGTCGCGCACGCCGACGAGGAGTTCGTGCCGATCCGCGAGATCACCCACGCGACCGACGTGCTCACGACGTTCATCCGCTCGTGGAGCGGACCCCGGGGGACCGCGTGGGGCAGTTGAGTGTGAAGCAGTACGATGCCCTCGAGCGCGCCGTTGTCGATAAGCGCCGAATCATGGTGATGCGTCGCGGCTCCGAGTTCCTCATCATCCCCGAGCGACTCACGTTGATCAAGGGACGCGAAGCGATTCTCGCGCGCCACCCGTCGACGGGTGCGGCACTCACGATCTTCCTCGACGAAGCCGATGCCCTCGAGGTGGTGAAGTGAGTAGCACCCTGCCATTGGTCTCGGTGTTCGCCGACGAATCGTGTCTCGGCAACGGAAAAGAAGGCGCGAATCCCGGCGGCGCAGGGATGCTCCTCGAGTACCGCCACGGCGACGGCCGTATCACGCGCCGCGATCTTTGGGTGAGTGAGCCCGCGACGACCAATAATCGAATGGCGCTCCGATCAGTAATTGAGACGTTCGATGCGCTCGGAGCGAAGGGCCAGCAGTTCCGAGTCATCTTCACCACGGACTCGCGCTATATCGTCGATGGAATGACGCAGTGGGTGCATGGCTGGGCGCGCGCCGGATGGAAGCGGAAGACCGGGGCGATCGAGAATCTCGCGCTCTGGCACGACGCCCTCGGAGCCGCCGGTGAGCACGAGGTGGCGTGGCGGTGGGTGAAGGGCCATAACGGCCACCCGCAGAACGAGTACGCCAACCACCTCGCGACGCGCGCTGCTGCCGAACGCACCCGCTCCGAAGGGGCCATCGAAAGCAGCTTCGACAGCTGGCTCGCCGCCTATCGTGCGAAGGGCGGTCGGACCACGGAGGTCGCGCTATTCCCGGATGCCGATAGCTTCAAAGCATCGCCGCGCCTTCCCCGGGTGAACTAGCGCTACATGGACGCTCTCGATCTCCTCTTCCGTCGTCTCGTTGTGACCGCGCAGGCCGCGGACGCGCTCGCGCGTCCGATCGACCTCGGGGAACTCATGGACACGCTCGTCCCCTACAAGGCCGCACGACGCGATGGCCTGCTCGAAACGAACGACGACTATCTGCACGCCGTGATGCGGCTCGTCGCCGGAGAACGTGAGTTGGTCTTTGCTGATGACCTGATGCAGGACGACCTCCGCAACGAACTCGCTTCACCAAATCCCGATTTGGGATTGCTCCGCACCTACCTCAACGCGACCGTGCGACTCTCGAGCATCGCCGTCGACCGCGTATTGAGTGGCGATACGAACATCGACACGCGCCCCTCGACACCATTAGCGACCGTGGTGGTACAAGAAGAGCCTGTGCCCACCGCGTCACCACCGGCGCCGGTCGGTACGGCACCGGGTACGGTACCGGGTACGGTACCGACCGCAACCTCGTCCCACGATTGTCCGTATTGCGCACAGGTCCTCCCAACCGACCGCGACGTACGCTATTGCCCAAACTGCGGCATCAATCTCAAGACACGGCGCTGCCCTGGATGCAGCACGGAGATCGAATCAGCATGGAAGTTTTGCGTGACCTGCGGTCGTTCGGCCGCCTGATGGTTGTGCTCGCGGTCGCGGTGGCGCTCTGCGCTCCCGCGGTGGCCCACGCACAGCGTCGCCGCGCCGACCCGCCACCTCCCGGCCCACAGTGGCCGGTGAAGACGCGCGAGCACGTGGACCTCTGGCTCCACGGGTTCGCGCTCCTCACCGTGGATACCACAGTCGTGCCGCTCTTCGCGCGCGGCTACGCCGAGCGCATGACGATCCTCAAGAACTCGCGTGGTGTGTACACCGCATTCGACTCGGCGCGCGACGAACTCGCGGCGATCGGCGCGCAACGCGACCTCCTGCTCAATGCACAGTTCGTCGCGCTCTACTTCGGCACGTGGGAGGAGATGGTTCAGGCCTTTGACTATTACTTCAAGGCCGAGGGCAATCCAGCGCGTGTGAATAATCGCGAGGTCGCGACGATTGTTGCGTTCCTCGCAAGCAACTTTCCGCGCACCGAAGACCGCGCGTGGGTCAAGCGTTTCCTCGAGGCGCTCACGGATGAGCGCGATAAGTTCTACAAGCAGTACTGGCTCGATGAGTTCCGCGCGCGCAGCGCCGCGCTTGCAACGACCGACTCACTCTGGCAGCGCACTTGGCGGCCGGCGATGCAGCGCTACCTGAACTTCACGCAGCAGGCGAGTGGCGATCTCATCCTGTCGATGGTCCTCGGTGGTGAAGGCCGATCAGTCCCCGCGGGCAAGAGCGCGAATCAGTACGCCGTGATTTTTCCGGCGAGCGCAGACTCTGCGGAGGCGATGCTCTTCAGCTTCGCGCACGAAGCGTCGGGAGCAATCGCCCGCGTCGCCGTGGACGACAATCTCACTCCGGCACAGCAGCGCAGCGGAGTTGGCGCGACGTATCAGAATGCGGGAATCGTGCGCGGCGGCGCCCTGCTCGTGGAGCGACTGATTCCCGGCGCCGGTGAGCGCTACGCGCGCTGGTATCTCACGCAGATGGGCAAGCAGGTACCGGAGGGGGGCGCGATGGCGATGCTGGCGGCCGCCTTTCCGATGCCGGCCGAGATGATTGAGGCCCTGCTGCGCCAGATCGAACTCTCCTTCGCCGGGATCTGACGATGCCCGAACCCACTCCACCAATCCTTCATCGCGCCGCGCTTGAGCGCGTGCTGCAGCGGGCCGCCGAACTCCAGGCGGCAAGTACTGAAGTCCCCGAGACGCTCACCGAACAAGAACTGGTCGCGCTTGGCGCTGAAGTGGGACTGAGTGCCGAGACGCTGAAGCAGGCCTTGCTTGAAGAACGGATGCGCGTGGTGTTGCCAGAGGAGCGTGGGCTGCTCGCCTCGACCACCGGCCCCGCAACCTTTGTGGCGACGCGGGTTGTGCAGGGACTGCCGCGCGAGATCCTCTCGAAGCTGCACGAGGCGCTCGTGAAGGATGAGAATCTGAAGGAGCAGCGGCGATTCCCCGATCGCGTCGTCTGGGGACCGCGGGGCGGATTCGCTGGGGCGATTCGCGAGCTCACCCGACTCGACGGGCGCGGCTTCCCGCTCGCCCGCGCCGATGAGGTGAACGCCATCGCCGTCCCTGCGGACGCGGGGCGCGTTCACATACGGATTGAGGCGATGTTGCACGGGCGGCGCGCCGGCGCGGCCAAGTCTTTCGGCCTTGGCGTGCTGTTCGGCTTGGGGATCGCGGTGGTCGCCACGGCGCTGAACGTGATGCTGCCGATCGGCATCGCGGTGGGGGGCGGGGTCGCCGCCTTCACCGGCTGGACCGCCCGGAAGAACTATCAGCGGGATGCTCGGTTCGCACAGCTTGCCATTGAGCAGACACTCGACCGGCTGGAATTCGGCGAACCCAAGAAGCGAGAGCTATTTTCAGGGCTATGAACGTCGCCTCGGCCTACACCCCCGCTGCGGACACCCCCGCCCGCATTCGCGAGGCGGAACGGTTCGGCCACAGCATCCTCCCCGATGTCTCCCGCACGTTCGCCATCAGCATTCGATTCCTGCCCGGCACGCTCGGCAGCGCGGTGCTCACGGCGTATCTGCTCTGTCGCATCGCGGACACAATCGAGGACGACAACTCCACCGCGCCGGAAACGCGTGCGGAACTGCTCGAAGAGTTCCTCCGCACGCTGACCGATCGCGAGGCCGCGGATGCCTTTCCGCAGCGCGTCGCCGGACTGCAGGGAGACAAAGCGCACCTCGCGTTAGTGCAACGCACCGATCTCGTGCTCGTGCTCTTCCGTACGCTGCCGCCGCGCACGCAAGAGCGCGTCGCACATTGGGTGCGCGAGATGGGTGTGGGGATGGCGAAGTTCGTGCGCACGTATCCACACGGCATCCGCATCCAGACGCTCGCCGAGTACAAGGAGTACTGCTACTACGTCGCAGGTACCGTAGGCTGTTTGCTCACCGAACTCTGGCACCTGCACGCGCCGGCGGTGGGCAAGCGCGAGTATGATCGCCTCTGGGCCAAGTGTCAGGCGTTCGGCGAAGCGCTCCAGACGGTGAACATCCTGAAGGACATCGCGTGGGATGCGCAGCACGAGAACTCCATCTACATCCCAGCGAACGATCTCAAGGCCGAGGGGAGCTCGCACGAGACGTTGCTCTCGCCGCAGCACCTCGAGAAGAATCATCGGGCGGTCTCGCACTTTATCGATCTCGCGCGCACCGATCTCGACGACGCGCTGGAGTACATCCTCCTGATCCCGCGCCGCGCCTTCGCGATCCGTGCGTTCTGTGTACTCCCGTTGCTCTTCGCCTACGCGACGCTGCGCGATCTCTCCAAGTCGCGTGCCATGCTCACGGTCGGCGGCACCGTGAAGATCTCGCGACGCGAGGTGAAGTCGCTCATGATCGCGGGGATTCTTTCGCTCGTGAGCAACTTCGCGTTGCGACGCTTGGTGCAACGCGTGAAGGTACGTCCCTTCACGCTCGTCGCAGTCGGGGGCTGATTTCTCTGCTGTGAACGCCACACTTACGCGTACCGCGCTCCTCGCGCCGGCCTCGTTCCGTGGGATCTTCCGCACGGACGTCGACGCGTGCGCCGTCTACAGTGAGGCCGCCGGGGTGGGGCGCATCATGCCCGCGGCCGTCGCGGTTCCCGCCGACGCCGATGATGTCGTTGCGCTCGTGCGCTGGGCCGCCGAGGAGCACATCGCACTGACCGCGCGCGGGAGCGGTAGTTCGATGGGCAATGGTGCAATCGGCGCGGGCGTGATCGTGGACCTCTCGGAGCTCCGCGATATCGGTGGCGTGGATACTGCGGCCGGCACGATCAGCGTGGGTCCCGCGGTCACCCGCGATCGCGTGGCGCGCGAAGCCGCCGCGCATGGACTGCGCTTCCCTGTGGATCCGTCGAGTGGTTCCTTCGCCACGATTGGGGGGATGTGCGCCACCAATGCGTCCGGCGCCGCCACCATCCGATTCGGCGCCATGCGTAAGTGGGTGCACGGATTGGATTGCGTCTTCGCCGACGGCACGCGCGCGCTGATCCGGCGCGGTCAACGTCCACTGCAAGTGCCGGCGATCGAGCGTTTCATCGCAGCGGTCGCGCCGCACGTCGCACGCGCCGGCGCCGCGGCGTTCCAAATGCCGGGTGTGCGCAAACAATCGTCGGGCTATGGACTCGCTGAGTGGTGTGCGTCGAGTGACATCGTCGATCTG
>JAYTDH010000318.1:0-5337 GCA_043736095.1 Gemmatimonas sp. | reverse complement strand
AAGCAGGGCGAAAAGGGTCTCCGAAAGCTTCGCAAGCACATCCGGCAGGCACTCCGCAAAGTGATCCCCGTGCGCGACTGGCGCGGCGCGGCGGTAATCGGATCTGGAGGGACGTTCACGAACCTCGCGGGCATGTTTTTGGCTCGACAAGGGATTGGGGTGCGGAGCGTGCACGGCACGCGGATCCCGCGACACGAGCTGGAGCATATCCTCGAGCAGCTCGCGGCGATGACGCCAGCGGAGCGCCTCGATGTCGCGGGGCTCAATGCCGGCCGCGCAGACATCATTGTGGCGGGACTCGCCGTGGCAGCCGAGGTGCTCGCGCGGATTGAGCCGCGCGAGCTCACGGCATCAGCGTTCGGGATTCGTGAGGGATTGTTGCTCGAGACCGCGCGGGTGCGCGCCGTCATCGCAGATCCGGGCGAGGCGCGTGAACGTTCCGTGATGGCGTTCGCCGAGAAGTGCCACTACGAAGCGCCGCACTCGCAGCAGGTGCAGAAGTTGGCGATGCAACTCTTCGATGCGCTCGGCGCGCGAATTGGGTGTGATCCCTCGGAGCGGCGCACGCTGAGTGATGCGGCGTTGCTGCACGACGTGGGCTACCACATCAACTATCAGGGGCATCACAAGCACTCATTCCACCTGATCCAACACGCCGATCTGCTCGGGATCCCTCCCGATGAGCAGGTCGTGATTGCGCACGTCGCACGGTATCACCGCGGGAGCGAGCCTAGGCGCAAGCACGAGTTCTTCTGGGCGCTCGACTCCAAGGCGCGCGAGCGCGTGCGGCGCTTGAGCGCAATCCTCCGCCTCGCCGATGGACTCGACCGGGGCCACGTCAGCGCGGTCGAACGTGTGAAGGTCCGGTGGCTTGAGCGCGCGATTCGCGTCACGCCGGTGCCGAAGCGGGCCACGTTGCCGTTGCGTCTCGAACTGTGGGGTGGGAGTCGGAAATCGGGGCTGCTCGCCGAGATGGCGGGAATTCCCGTAGAAATTGTCGGGCCAACCGGGGAGGTGTTCGTACCCGAGGTTGGCGAGCGCGACGTCGACTGAGCCGTGCGGGCTCAACGTCAGGGCGTCGCGCGCATCACCCGCCGCGCCTCACCCGCCGGTGAACGCTCGGAACTCCGCGGTCGATGAGGGCGGCCGGCCCGGCCCCATACTGCCGTCCCGACGAAGCGGACTCACCTGAAAGGTGAAAGCACCGCTCTCACGACTCGCGCCCCAGGAGTCGCGGAGGAGCATCCGATGCGTGGCGCGCTCGCCGCGCTCGCCCGGCTGGCGTTGCACATAGCTCCCATCGGCCAGCAGATCCCACGCTTGACGATTGTCGTTGAGGCAAATCTCTAGAACCGACTGGAGCCGCTTTTGGAAGAGCGGATTCTCGATTGGCGTGACGACTTCAACGCGGCGGTCGAGATTGCGTGGCATCCAGTCGGCTGAGCCGAAGTAGTACTCGGGGGCGCCGTCGTTGGCGAACATCCAGATGCGCGAGTGCTCAAGAAAGCGCCCGATGACGCTGACCACACGGATATTGTCGGAGAGACCCGGCACACCCGGACGCAGACAGCAGACGCCGCGAATCACGAGGTCAATCTCCACGCCCGCGGCGGACGCGTCATAGAGCGCGCGGATAATCTCGCCATCAACAATGGCGTTCATCTTCGCAGTGATTCGGCCCGGGCGCCCCGCCTCAGCGTGCGCACGCTCGCGCTCGATCATGTCCATCACGCGACCCCGCATATTGACGGGGGCCACGACCAACCGTCGGTAGTCGCGCTGCCGTGAATAGCCAGTCAGCGCGTTGAAGAGATCGCTGATATCCGCGCCGATTGCTTCGTCGCAGGTGATGAGGCCAAGGTCAGTGTAGATGCGCGCGGTGCGCGTGTTGTAGTTCCCCGTACCGATGTGCACGTAGCGCCGAATCCCGTCGTGCTCTTTGCGCACGACGAGCGCCGTCTTGGTGTGCGTCTTGAGTCCCGGGAGCCCGTACACGACATGCACACCGAATGACTCCAGCGTGCGCGCCCAAGCGATGTTGTTCACTTCGTCAAAACGCGCCTGCAACTCGACGAGCACGGCGACCTGCTTGCCGCGCTGCGCCGCTTCGGTGAGGGCCTGCACGATCGCGCCGTCGCCGGAGGTGCGGTAGAGCGTCATCTTGATGGCGAGCACGTGCTCATCGCGCGCCGCGCTCTCGATGAACGTCTCGACAGTCGCGCCGAACGAATCGAATGGATGGTGCACGAGAATCTCGTTCTCGCGCACGACATCGAAGATTGAGCGGGTGGTGTCGCGCAGTTCCGGCGGCACGGCGGGAATCAGCGGCGGCTCACGATGCTCGGGGAAATCCAATCCGGACAATGCGAGGAAGTCACTGAGATCGAGCAGTGGTCCGGGCGCGTGCACCTCGCGCAACGTAAGGGGCGCCATCTCTGGGGCTTCACTGCCGCGGAGTTCATCGAGGAGCAGATCCCGCAAATGGGCGGGGATGCCGGCTTGGACTTCGAGTCGAACGACCTCGCCGAAGCGCCGTTGGAAGAGCTGCTCCTCGATCATCGCGAGCAGATCTTCGGGCTCCTCGGTGTGCGAGATTTCGAGGTCGGAGTAACGCGTGAGCCGGAAGGTGTAGCAGCCGAGCATCTCCATGCCGGGGAAGAGCGCATCGAGGCGCGTGCCGATCACCCACTCAAGCGGGATGAAGCAGAATGGCTTTCCCGTAGGCACCCACCGCGGCAAGCTCTTGGGGACTTTGACGCGGGCGAAGCGGACTTCCCCACTCTCGGGATCTCGGAGTTCCACCGCGAGCGAGAGCGAGAGGTTGGAGATGTACGGAAAAGGGTGCCCGGGATCGACGGCCAGCGGCGTCAACACAGGGAAGACCTGCTCGTCGAAGAACCGATCGACCGTGGTGCGCTCCTCGGCATCGAGCGCATCATTGCGTCGCAGATGCACGCCAATCCCCGCCAGCGCGGGGAGCAACGTCTCGTGCAAGCAGTCGTGCGCGCGCGCGTTGAGCTCCCGCACCTGCACATCAATCAGCTCAAGCTGTTCGGCGGCTGTGAGTCCGTCGTTCGGCGTCTGCAACACACCGGCCGAGAACTGTCGGCGGAGCCCGGCCACGCGCACCATGTAGAACTCATCAAGATTCGACGCGTAGATCGCGAGGAACTTGAGCCGCTCGAGGAGTCGCGTCCGTTCGTCCTCCGCCTCGTGCAGGACCCGCGCGTTGAACTCGAGCCACGACAGCTCGCGGTTCAGGAACGACGGATCCTTCGAAGCAAGGGGGATCATATGTTGGATTAGGCGCGGATCGAGGAGACGATCCAGTAGCAGATCACGGCGACGATCGCGGAGGCGGGAATCGTCAGGACCCAGGCCCAGATCATGCGACTCGCGACTCCCCAGCGGACGGCGGAGAGACGGTGGGTTGCGCCAACCCCGACAATCGCGCCGGCAATCGTGTGCGTCGTGCTCACCGGCACACCCATCGCGGTCGCGAGGAAGATTGCCGTCGCGCCACCCGTCTCGGCACAGAACCCACCGATTGGCCGGAGCTTCGTGACACGCGACCCCAGCGTATGGACGATGCGCCACCCGCCCATCAGCGTGCCGAGCGCGATTGCCATGTGCGCCCCCAGCTTGATCCAGAACGGGATCTCGTCGCCATTTGCGAGGTAAAAGTGCCGGAGGAAGCCCGTCTCGTTGACGAAATACGCGTTCGCCGCAACCAGCAGGGAAACGATAATCCCCATCGTCTTCTGCGCATCGTTGGCGCCATGCGAGAGGGAGAAGAGCGCGGAGCTGGTAATCTGCATGCCGCGGAAGAGCGGCTCGACTGCCGCGGGGCGCGACTTGCGGAAGATCCAGGTGCTGGCGACCATCAGCAGCCAGCCGGCGAGCATCCCGATGATGGGCGAAAGAAAGATGAAGAGGACGGGCTTCACCCACCCCGCGAGGAGCAGCGCGCCGATGCCGGCTTTGGCGATCGCGGCGCCCCCGTAGCCGCCGATCAGCGCGTGCGACGAGCTCGAGGGGATGCCATACCACCAGGTGATGAGATTCCAGGTGATTGCACCGAGCAAGCCAGCGAGGATCACATCGGGATTCACGATCGCCAGATCGATCATCCCCGAGCCCATCGTCTTGGCGACCCGAGTTTCGAAGATGAAGAGCGCGGCAAAGTTGAACGTCGCCGCCCAGACGACGGCGGTGAAGGGGCTCAGCACGCGCGTCCCCACGATTGTCGCGATGGAATTCGCGGAATCGTGGAAGCCGTTGATGTAGTCGAAGATGAACGCCACCGCGACGATGGCGAGGATGTACCAGACCACTTTGACGCTCAGGAGTTCTTGAGGGAGATGCTCTCGAGGACGTTCGCGACATCCTCGCACTCATCGACGGCGTGCTCGAGGTTGTCGTAGATCTCCTTCCACTTGATCACCGTCAGCGCGTCTGGGGTGCCATCGAAGAGCGCGTGGATGGCATCGCCATAGAGCGCGTCCGCCTTCTCCTCGAGTTCTTTCACGCGGCGTGCGCACTTGTGTACGGACGCCGGCGTGCGGATCTCCTTCACGCCCGAGGCAATCACGCCGCAGCACTCCTCCAACACGCTCATCAAACCAATCGCGGACTCGCGGCGCTCGGTCACGCGGAACATGCGGGCACGGCGCGCCGTGCCGTCAATCAGGTCGACAACGTTGTCGAGCCGGTGCGCGAGCAGGTGGATGTCCTCGCGATCGAGCGGCGTGACGAAGCTCCGATCAATGCGCAGCATCACCTCATACGTGATCACATCGGCCGCGTGCTCCTCAGCTTTGATCTTCACCGTGAGCTCCTCGAGCCGAGCGGGGTCGGCGAAGAGCTGGCTCAAGAGCCGCGACGAGGAGATGAGGCGTTCGGATAACTGATCGAACAGGCCGAAAAATCCTTCGTCCTTCGGCAGAAATCTCACAAGGGGTATCCGCTGGATGACTAGAGGTGGTAGGTGTCCAGCAGCGCATGGATCAAGGTGCTGGAGACCGCTGAATTTACGCCCGACAAGGAGGGGACAGCAATCTATAAAATCGCCTTCGTGACGGCTCCGTTACAGGTTTCTACGTGGCAGCGTCCAACAGCCCGCGCTGCAACAACATAGCCCGGCGTTCCGCCACCAAATGCGGGCTTCTGAAGATTCGGATCAAGAGGACCCCGGCCGCGAAGCCACCCACGTGCGCCCAGACCGCGACCCCACCCTGCTCCGGATGCAGCGTGGCTAGGTCCGCCAACCCGAGCAGCAGCTGAAGCCCGAACCACCAGACGAGCACCATCCACGCGGGCAGCGGAATGACCCGGAAC
>JAYTDH010000317.1:0-2132 GCA_043736095.1 Gemmatimonas sp. | reverse complement strand
CTACGCTGAGATGGAGCGCGATGGCGTGATGCTCGCCGTCGCGGACGCTCACATTCGCTTCCACGCCAGCGCCCGCTACGACGATCGCGTGCGGATCGTCACCACGCTCACGGGGGTACGGTCGCGTATGCTTACATTCGTGTACGAGATTGTTCGCCTCGATGAACAGGGCGTCGAGGGTGAACGCCTCGCCTCCGCTTCCACCACGCTCGTTTCGCTCGACGCCAACGGACGCCCAGCGGCGCTCCCAGCGGCGATTCGCACCCTGCTCGCTCGCGGACACGCGGCGGAGGTCGCATGAATCGTCCCCCCAACGTGCAACTTGTGAGACTGCATCGCCCGATGTCGGGAGCGCGTCCTGCGCTCCGCGCGCTCCGTGCGCTCCAATCGCTGGCTCTCGTGCTCGCGGTCGCAGTCGTCCTCGGGGTCGTCGGCTGCTACTCCTTTGCGGGGGGCGGACTCCCCGCACACGTGAAGACGGTCGCGGTCCTGCCGTTCGATAACGAGACTGCGGCCCCCGAGCTCCCGCAGGAACTCCAGATCGCGTTGCGCGAAGGCTTGCAGTCGCGGCTCGGGTTGCGCGATGCCCCCGAGGAACGGGCCAGCGCCGTCGTGCGCGGCAAGGTCACCCGCTATGAGATCGACATCCCGGTCGCCTTCTCGGCGAATCCGGCCCAGGCGACGTCAGCCCGCCGTCGTCTCCGTGTCCAAGCAGACATCCAGATCGTCGATCAAGTGACTGGCAAGATTCTCTGGTCCAAGACCGGCATCCAGGCCGAAGGCGAGTATGCGGAGCGGGCCGAGGCGGCAGGCCGCAAGCAGGCGATCGACCGCATCGTGAACGACGTAATCGAAGGAGCGCAATCGCAATGGTGAAGTCGCGCAGGGGAGTCGGCACACTCGGCTGCTTGTTTAGCATCTTCATGGTGCTGGCGATTGGCTACTTCGGCATGAATATCGGACGGCCCTTTTGGAACTACTTCCAGTTCAAGGACCGCATGCAGCAGGAAGCGCGCTTCGCGAGCAAGCGGAGCGACATCACGATTCAGAAGCGTCTTCGCACATTTGCCGATTCGCTCGGGCTCCCGGCGAATGCGCACAAGGTGAAGGTGCGTCGGCGCACCGGGACAATCGAGATCTGGGCCGAGTACTACGAGCTCGTCGAACTTCCGGGCATTGTGAAGGAGTTCTACTTCGAGCCGCGCGCCGTGGGGACCTTCTGACGCCGGGCATCGCTCCCGTGCGTCAGCCGGCCGAGAAGGTGCGAGATCGCGCGTCCGCTGCCGTGTGGCGTACGACATGCGCACAACCGGTCGTCTTCACGAATGGGGTCTTCGATCTGTTGCATCCGGGCCACGTCGATGTGTTGCGTGGCGCGCGCGCCGAAGGTTCCTATCTGGTGGTCGGTGTGAATAGCGATGCGTCGGTGCGCCGATTGAACAAGGGCCCCGAGCGGCCGGTGCGTAGCGAAGCCGAGCGTGCATACATGATCGCGGCGCTCGAATGCGTCGATTGCGTTGTCATCTTCGATGAGGACACCCCAGCCGCACTCGTCGCCGCGCTCCAGCCCGACGTGCTCGTGAAAGGGGGCGACTACCGCCCCGACGAAGTTGCCGGCGGTGACGTTGTGCGCGCGCGCGGCGGCCGCGTCGTCATTATCCCGCTGACTGCGGGTCACTCCACCACGGCGACTATCGCCAAACTCAGGACCTGATGTCCATTGAACGTCCAGGCGGTCGCGCTCTCGATGCGCTGCGCCCTCTCTCGCTGCAACGCGGTGCCGCGCCGAACGCCGAAGGCTCGTGTCTTATCGCGTTCGGCAACACGCGCGTGCTCTGCGCCGTGTCCGTCGAGGACGGCGTCCCCGGGTGGAAGAAGGGCAAAGGCGAAGGATGGCTCACCGCGGAGTACGCGATGCTGCCCCGTGCCACCCATACGCGCACGTCGCGTGAGCGCGGGCAGGTGGGTGGGCGCACGCAAGAGATTCAGCGGTTGATCGGCCGCAGCGTCCGCGCGATGCTCGATGACTTCAAGTGGGGCGAGTACACGCTCAAGGTCGATTGCGATGTACTGCAGGCCGATGGCGGAACGCGCACGGCCGCCATCACCGGCGCGGCGGTAGCGGTGTGCGA
>JAYTDH010000316.1:0-9467 GCA_043736095.1 Gemmatimonas sp. | reverse complement strand
CCAAGCTGGTCTAGCGCGCGGGCAAGCGTACTCAGCGCGGTGGCCTGCGGATCCCACTCGAGTCGCGCCACGCCTCGCGTCACGTCGAGCTCCGCACGTACTGCCCCGGGCACGATCATCGGCACGCGCTCAACCAGCCAGACGCACGACGCGCAGTGCACACCCTCGAGATACAGCGAAACCTCGGCGAGCCCGTTCGGCGTGGCGCGCACGTGCGTCGCTTGGAAGGCCTCGTGATCGAACTCCGCATAGCTCCGCCCGCTCGCTTCCACGCGCGAGTTGCGCTTGTCTGGGAGCGCGTAGAATCCGCTGAGTCCGCTCTGTCGGATGATGCTCGCCGCCGTCTCACACCCGGCGCAGCAGTAGAGCGTCCCATCGACGCGGCGCGCCTCACCGGGACTCGCCTCGAGTCCGCAGTGCGCGCACGTCAGCTGCGCGGCAACCGTCAAGAGGGGAACTTCAGCGGTGGCTGTGCTGCTCATCGACTATTGAGGTGTGGTGCGAAGGGGCGGACGTTGGCACAGACGTGGGCACAGACGTGGGCACAGACGTGGGCACAGACGTGGGCACAGACGTGGGCACAGACGTGGGCACGAGCCGGCCCGCCACGGTGAGCACGCCGAGGACCACGAGCACTGACGCCGTCACCATCGGCAACCGACGACGAAATGGCCCAAGAAGTCGCTGGGCGCCGAGTCCCACGGCGACCATCATCGGCACCGTGCCCGCCCAGAAGGCAGCCATCACCATCGCACCTGCGGCCGCGCTCCCTGCGGTCGCCGATGTCGCGACAAACGCGTAGAGCCAGCCACAGGGCAGCGCCGCAGATAGCGCGCCCACAGCGAGCGCTCGAACCAGCGGCGGTCTATCCTGCACCGCCCGCACTCCCCGCGCGATGCGCGTGGCCAGCGCGGGCGGAATGTCGAGCATTGGCACACGCACGCCGAGCGCATTCAGCAGCGACGCGAGTCCCCAGAGAATCAGCAGGATGCCCGCGACAATCGTGGCCGGACGCGCGAGCCCCGCCACACTGCCCGCGCGATCAAGGCCCGCGCCCGCCGCGCCGGCAATCGCGCCGAGCATCGCATACGAGAAGAGGCGCCCGAGGTTGTATCCCGCACTCGATCGCATCGCCCGGGGGCCACTCGACCCATCACCACCCGACGCGAGGCACGCGAAGCTTCCGCACATGCCGGCGCAGTGCGCGCTGCCGAGCAATCCGGCAACAAACACGGAACCAGCGAGTGCAATCACGGCGCCTCCACGTGCAACGTGACCGCGAAGCGTTGCGCATCACGCCGCACCGCGACGCGCACTTCCCAGCGCCCAGCGTGCGGGGCCATCGTCGTGGCGACGTACTCACCGTTCGGTGCTTCGCGCAGTGTCACCTCGACCCGCCGCGCCGCCTCGGCGTTGTGGATCAGTATCGCGCGCACCTGCGCACCACTGACCGCCGCACCGAGCGAATCGTGCAGCACCACGCGTAGCTCGCGTAGCTCGCGTAGCGCTTCGGCAGGCGTCGCGCTGCCGAGCGTGGCAGACGCGCTCCACCCGAGCGCGTCACTCGCTGACCGCTGCGCCATCGTGCGGTCCCACTCCACCGCCTTGCGATAGTAGTCGGGCTCGACGACGGTCCCATTTGGATCGGCCTTCGCGGCGAACAGCATCACAACGTTCACCCCCACAGTGAACGCCAACGCTGCCGTCACGAGCACCGGCCACTGCCAGCCACGCTGCATCTATTTCTCCGGATTGGGAGCGCGGGACTCATCAGGCCCTGGAAGGCGCCAATTGAATTCCTGTGAGAACCGCGCGGCGTCGCTGATGCGGAAGCGGACGCGGCGCTCGCCACCATCAAACCGATCCACCTCTTGCACAACGAATACCGAGGTCGTCACGCTGGCGCCGGCCGCAACACGCAATGGATTCTCTGGCGCAATCAGTGTGGCACCAGGCTCATCGAGATACGCGATGGTGTACTGCTGCTCGCTGCCGGTGCGATTGGCGACTTTGATGCGCACCTGATTCACGACTTTACCATCCGACTCGCGCGTGAAGGGCGCGCCAATCGGACCAAGGAGCGTGACGTCCGCTGCGGAGCGCGTCGCCAGCGCCAGCAGGAATGCGCCGAAAAAGAGGACGAAGGCGAGTGGATAGAGTGCCGTGCGCACACGGAGGAAGCGCGGCGCATTCCCCGCGAGCGCATCCTGCGAGGTGTATCGGATCAGCCCCGCCGGCTTCCCCACCTTCTCCATGATCGAGTCACAGGCGTCCGCACATTGCGTGCAGTGGATGCACTCCATCTGCAGTCCGTCGCGAATGTCGATCCCTGTGGGGCAGGTGTTCACGCAGGCGTTGCACGAGACGCAGTCGCCCAGGCCGGGACGCGCGCCCGCGCCGTGACCGCGCGGTTCGCCACGCTGCGCGTCGTAGGCCACAATCACAGACTGTTTGTCGAGCAACGCCGACTGCCAGCGCCCATACGGACAGGCCACGAGACACGTCTGCTCGCGAAACCAGGTGAAGTCGAGGAAGACCGCAAGTGTCGTCACGGCCATCACGAGGAATGGCGTCGGATGCGCGAACGGCGAGAGCGTCATCCACGTGAGTACCGCCTTCGCGCCCACAAAGTAGGCGAGGAA
Organism: Gemmatimonas sp.; assembly: GCA_043736095.1. Classification (GTDB taxonomy): domain Bacteria; phylum Gemmatimonadota; class Gemmatimonadetes; order Gemmatimonadales; family Gemmatimonadaceae; genus Pseudogemmatithrix. The sequence goes on along the minus strand of JAYTDH010000316.1, from coordinate 6,825 downwards.
GGTGTTCCCGAGGATCGCCGCAAGCACTGCGTAGATCGCGTACTTGATTAATCGCCGAGGCGCGAAGTGCTTCCGCTCGCGGTCGAGCGTGCGCGAGGCGTTCGGACCCCCCTCGACCAGCCGCTCAATCGGGCGGAACAGGAACTCCATCCACACGGTCTGCGGGCACGCCCACCCGCACCACACGCGACCAAAGAGCGCGGTAAGCAGGAAGATCCCAATCAGCGCACTCACGAAGAGCAACATCAACAGCAGCGTGTCCGTCGGGAGGAATGTCGTCCCAAAGAACGTGAACTCGCGACGTGGCAGATCGAGCTGCATCCAGGGCCGATCGTTCCACGTGAGATGTGGAATCGCGAGATAGAACGCCATCAACCCGTACGCCACCACGCGCCGTCGCGTCTGCCACTTGCCCGGAGCGGGCTTGGGGCGGATCCAACGGCGCGAGCCGTCCTCATTCAGCGTCGCGAGGACACGGCCGGTGGCGGCGGGGGCGGTCACTGGGCGGTCACTGGGCGGTCACGGGGTGCTCGCGCCCTCATCATCATCCGCCGCGACCGTGCCTTCCGCGGCCTTCGGCTCCTTCGGGTTCGTACCACGCAACGAGATCACGTACGCCGTCACCGCGTTGACCTGCTCCGGCTTGAGCAGGCGCTCCCACCCCGGCATGCCCTTCGCGAGCACACCCTGCGCCACGGTGAGATGAATCTGCGACGGACGCCCGCCGTGAATCCACGCGTCGTCGGTGAGATTCGGCCCAATCAGGCCACCACCATCGGGACGATGACAGACCTGACAGTTCGCCGCGTAGACAACCTTGCCCGCGGCAACCTGCGCATCGTCTTCCGACATCTCCTCGAGATCATCGTCGGAAATCGTCGCGACCATCGGCTCCGGCTGTGAGGCCTTGTACGACGCGACCGCCGCCTCGTACTCGGCCACATTTCCCGGACCCTTCCCGAATGGCGACGGCATGAAGTAGTACGCGACCGCGAAGACGATTGACGCGTAGAAACTCCAGAGCCACCACCGGGGCATCGGGTTGTCGTACTCGCGGATGCCATCGTAATCGTGTTCGAGGAGATGCTCCTCACGCGGCACGCTGGCGCGCGGAGTGTCCTCCCGAGGCGTATCAGACATAGTCGCTCCTAGGCTCCATCTGGGCCGGGGCATCATCGTCAAGTGGGAGCCGTGAGGCTTGCGCGAATCGCTCGGTAGCCCCCGGCGCGAGGATCATCAGCACGACCGCACAGAACGCGGCAACGAACAACACCAACGCGACAATCGCGTAGCCCGAGAGACCCGAGGCACTCATCACGTCGGCGAGTTTCATGGCGTCACCCCCGCAGCAGCAGCGACTGGCGGCGCTTGCCTGATGTCCTTCCCCAGTCGCTGCAGGTAGGCGATCAGCGCCACGACTTCACGGTCCTGAATCCCCGCGGGTCCACCCGCCGCCTCGATGCCCGCACCGATCTGCTTGGCCTGCTCTCGAGCCATCGCTGGCGCATTCGTCACGGCCTCGCCATACGGCACGCCGAGCATCACCATCGCATCGACGCGCGCTTGGATGCCGTCGAAGTCCATCGCATTGCGGCCGAGATTCCCGTACGACGGCATGATCGAGTTCTGCACGATCGCCCGCGGTTCAGCGAAGTGGCGCACGTGCCAGAGGTCGGGATACTTCCCACCCACGCGGGCGAGATCCGGACCGATACGGCGCGAACCCCAGAGGAACGGATGGTCGTACACAAACTCACCCGGCTTGGAGTACTCGCCCCACCGCTCGGTCTCGTGACGCAACGGACGCACCATCTGTGAGTGGCAGTTGAAGCACCCTTCACGGATGTACAGATCGCGTCCGGCAAGTTCGAGCGGCGTGTACGGCTTCACACTGGCAATCGTCGGAACATTGGAGCGGATCAAAAACGTCGGAATGATCTCCGCCAACGACGCCACAACCACCGCGAGCACCACCATCGCGGTGAAAAACATCGGGAGCGCCTCCCATCGCCGATGCCAGTGTGCCGCTTGGAACCGTGCGAACACGCCCCCGGGCACCGCGCCGTGCGACGGCTCGACGTACTGCTTCGAGAGCGCCGGCGCCGAGACCACCGGCACCTCGTACGTTGCCGGGCGCGCCTGCCATGTCTTGAAGATGTTGTAGATGAAGATCAGCGTCCCGACGATGTACAATGAGCCGCCGGCCACGCGCACCCAGTACATCGGCATCAACTTCATCACAGTTTCCACGAAGTCCGGATACGCCAAGCGTCCCGTCTCGTCGAAGGCGCGCCACATCAGCCCCTGCGTGATCCCGGCCGAATAGATTGCCGTGACGTAGAGCAGAATGCCAAAGGTCGCAATCCAGAAATGCAGCTCGGCCAGTTTCTTGGAGTGCAGCGGCGCCTGAAAAAGACGCGGCGCCAGCCAGTAGACCATGCCGAAGGTCAGCAGACCATTCCAGCCAAGCGCGCCGGTGTGCACGTGCGCAATAATCCAGTCGGTGTAGTGCGCGAGTGCGTTGACGCTTTTCACGGAGAGCATCGGCCCCTCGAAGGTGCTCATGCCGTACGCCGTGATGGCGACGACATAGAACTTGAGCACCGGCTCCTCCGTCACCTTGTTCCACGCGCCGCGCAACGTGAGCAGCCCGTTGACCATGCCGCCCCAGCTCGGCATCCAGAGCATCACGGAGAACACCATGCCGAGCGTCGACGCCCAGTCGGGCAGCGCCGTGTAGTGCAGATGGTGCGGGCCCGCCCAGATATACAGGAAGACCAGCGACCAGAAGTGGAGAATGGAGAGCTTATACGAAAAGACTGGTCGGTCGGCAGCCTTCGGCATGAAGTAGTACATCAGGCCGAGGAACGGAGTCGTCAGGAAGAATGCGACTGCGTTGTGCCCATACCACCACTGCATGAACGCGTCCTGCACGCCGGCGTAGATTGAATAGCTCTTGAAGAGCCCGGCAGGCACGCTGAGGTTGTTGAAGATGTGCAGCACCGCAACGGTGATGATGCTCGCGATGTAGAACCAAATCGCGACATAGATGTGCCGCTCACGCCGCTTCACCAACGTGCCGAAGAAGTTGATCGCGAAGGCGACCCACACCACCGCAATCGCGATGTCGATCGGCCACTCAAGCTCCGCGTATTCCTTCGCCTGCGTGAAGCCCAGCGGGAGCGTGAGCGCCGCGGCAACGATGATCGCCTGCCAACCCCAGAAATGAAACTTGCTCAGGCCATCGGAGAACATCCGCGTCTTGAGCAGACGCTGCGTCGAGTAGTAGACGCCGGTGAAAATCGCGTTCCCGGCGAACGCGAAAATCACCGCGTTCGTGTGCAGCGGGCGCAAGCGGCCAAACGACAGCCACTCGGTATTGAAGTTGAACCACGGATTCGCCAGCTGTAGCGCGATTAGTAGCCCGACAGTAAACCCGACCAATCCCCAGATGACCGTCGCCCAGAGGAACTTGCGGACGATTGCGTCATCGTACGAGAAGGTCTCAACATGCGTACTCATGCCCAACTCCAGCGGGATGGGGAACCCGCGCCGCGCGGTCGGTCGACCGCTCGCGGCTGCACACCGGGGGTTAAGGTCGCGTGCGCGCAGCGAACGGTCTAGTCAGCCGAGAGGTGGATTCTCCGTAGGGAGAGTCCCTGACGTCGGACTCAGGGATTCCTTGATGCCGTCGCCGGCCCCCTCGCGGGGTCCGACCGTTTCGTCCTATTATCCGTCAGTCTTCCCACCAACATTTGACGGAGTCCGACCGGTGCGCGCCCCCTCCCGCCTCGCAATTGCTGTCCTTCTGCTCCTCCTCCCCCTGGCGTTAACGGCGCAGGCTCGCGGCGGCGGCGGCTCCACCGCCGGCACGGGGGGAACCAGCGGGCGCGCCACCGGACAGGGCCCGCGCGGCGACGCGCCCACCACCCCCCCGCTCCCCAACCCGCGCGCCGTTGGCAATGGCCTGAACCCCGCCGACCACCTGGCCGAAAAGCACCGGAAGCTCAAGCTCGCTGACTCGACGGTCACCGCCCTTCGCGCGCTCGCGGGGACCATGACGGAGCGGTACGCGCCGGCCCTCGCCCGCTACGACTCGCTCCGCACACACGTCAACATGGCCCGCAATCAGACCACGGCCGCGATGGGGCCGACTGAGGAAGAGCGTCAGATCTCGCGCGAGCGCATGATTGTTCTCGCCCGCACCATGAGCGAGTTGCGCACCCAGCGCGCGAAGGACGTGGTCGACGCCCTCGCACTGCTCCCCGAAGACAAGCGCGCCGAAGGGCAGGCAATCCTCGATGAGCAGGCGGAGGATCTGATGCGGGCGTTCCGTCGCAGTGGCGGCGAGGGAGCGGCGGCGGCCGGCGGTCCCCCCGGCAGACGCGTCCCCTTCATCCCCTAAACCGCGCCAATTCGCCCCGCTCCACTTTGCCCCACGGGCCGCTCGCGCACGAGGCGAGCGGCCCGTGCGTTCATTTACATCTCACGCCTCCCTGCTCTCCACACCATGTCCGACACCCTCCCCTCTCGCGCCGCAGCCCTCGCCCTGATGGAATCCTGGACCGCCAGCGATTCCCTCCGGAAGCACATGCTCGGCGTCGAAGCCGCGATGGTCGCGTATGCACAGCACTTTGGTGAGGACGAGCACCGCTGGTCGCTCGCCGGCCTGCTGCACGATTTCGACTACGAGCGCTTCCCGAATAACGCGCAGGCCGCCGACGCCGAGCATCCCTCCGAGGGCGTGCGCCATCTCCGGTCGCTCGGCTATCCCGAGGATATCTGTCAGGCGATCCTCGGACACGCGCACTTTACGGGCGTCGCGCGGGAGACGCGGATGGCGAAAGCGCTGTTCGCGGTCGATGAACTCTCGGGGCTCATCACGGCGGCGGCGCTGGTGCGTCCGAGCAAGAGCGTGCTGGACCTGGAGGCCTCGAGCGTTAAAAAGAAGATGAAGGACAAGGCCTTCGCGCGCGGCGTCTCCCGAGAGGACGTGACGCAGGGGGCCGCCGAGCTCGGTGTCGAGATGGACGCACACATCACGTTCGTGATCCATGCCATGCGCGCCCGCGCCGCCGCCCTTGGGCTGGCCGGATCGGTCAGCGCTTGAAGTCGGCGCACCGGCGCCAACGCCCAGCGGCCGCGCCGCGTACTTCAGAGCGTGACCCGTGAGTATTCGTCGTGACCGCCGTCGCCCTGCCCTGGGCACCGATTCGCCACCGCACCGTCGTGACTGAGCGGCCGGCCGACGAACGGGATCTTGTGCTCGCCGCACAGCGCGGCGAGTCCGAGGCGTTCTCGGAGTTAGTGCGTCGTCATCAGCGACGCGCGTACGCCGTGGCACGCGCGATCGTGTTGAATCACGAGGATGCCGAAGACGCCGTGCAAGAGGGTTTCTTGCACGCGTACAAGGCAATCGCGCGATTCTTGCCGGATCAGGCGTTCGGCGCCTGGCTGCACCGAATCGTCGCGAATGCAGCGTTGGATGTGACGCGTCGTCGCAAAGTGCGCGACGCTGATGAACTCCCAGAAACGGTCGCCTCGCCGTTCCGGGATCCGGCCGAGGGCGGCGAGCTACGCCGTCGGCTGAAGGACGCACTGGACACACTCCCCGAGCGGCAACGCGCGGTGATCGTGCTACACGATGTCGAAGGGTACAAACACGCGGAGATTGGGAAGATGCTCGACATCCCGGAAGGGACAGCGAGATCCGATCTCCATTACGCCAGATCCCATTTGCGTCAGGTTTTGGGCGCGGTGAGGAGCGGACTATGACTGACCATGAAATGAAGGGGCCCGCACTCGTGCGGGATGACGACGAGATCACCTCGCACCTGCGCGCGATTGTCGCGCCGCCGGTCGATGCGATCTATTGGAACGGGCTCGAGCAGCGCATCGTCGCACGTCTTGGGCGCGGGCGTGAGGAAGGCAGCTGGTGGGCCCTCTCATCGCGCGCGTATCAGTTCGGATTGATGGCCGCTGGCCTGACGCTCATCGTGGCCGCCTCGGTCTTCTTGCGCGAGCGCGCGCTGGAGCGACGCATGGCGTACGAGTCCGTCATCGGCACGCCCGCGACAACGCCGCAGCAGGTGTTCGCCCGTGAGGGGCTCGTGCCCGATCGTCAGGCAACCCTCCGCGCTGTTACCGACCACTAACGGGAGGCGGTGATGATGCGTCAGACCAATGGACTCGCGCTCGCGTTCTTCTCTGCGGTGTTCGCGGCCGGGATGGCCGTGGGCGTGGTGACCGATCGCTACGTCGTGCGGGAGCGGTCACAGCGGCAGTGGTCGAATCAGCGCGCGATGCGCACGCGACTCGCCGACGACCTCGGCATGTCCAGCGCGCAGCGGGCTTCACTCGATTCTCTGCTCGACGACCGGAACCGCCAGTACGACTCGCTCATGGCACCTGTGCGCCCCGCGATGGACTCTCTCGGGGTGCTCACACGCCAGCGGCTCCGGCAACTGCTCACGCCTGAGCAGCAGGCCACATACGACCAGATTCAGCGCGAGCGCGAAGAAGCGCGGCGCCGGGAGAAGCGGCAATGAAGGGGTTTGTGAACGGATTGATGAAGGCGTGTGCGAAAGCGTGTGTGAAGCGCGTGGGTTGTGTCGTCCTTCTCGTGCCAGCGATGCTCGCCGCGCAGGATGCACGGCCAATCGCGTTAGATGAAGCCGTGCGATTGGCGCGTCGCAACGCGCCGGCGACCGTGCAGTCGCGCAATTCCATTCGCCAGGCGGCAGGGACCGTGCGGCAGCGCTATGCCGCGTTCCTGCCGAACCTCTCGTTGAGCTCGGGCGCGAGTAGCTCCGACGGCTTCAACCT
>JAYTDH010000315.1:0-6229 GCA_043736095.1 Gemmatimonas sp. | reverse complement strand
GTCGAGACCTGTGATCAGTGCGGGAGCGCGCAGTTCACGGAGTTCACGAGCGGCCGTGACTACGAGATCCGTACGTGCAAGAACGAGTGGACCTTCGTGCAATGCACGGACTGTGCACTGGTGCGTCTGCATCCGCGCCCAGCGGTGAGCACACTCAGTGTGATTTATCCACCAACGTACTACGCGTATCAATACGAGAGCATTCCGTGGATCGCGCGTGCGGCGAAGGCGATGCTTGATCGTCGTAAGTTGAACCGGATTCTTAAATCGCTCGATCGTCCTGTGCGGACTTACGCAGATATCGGATGCGGAACCGGACGCTATCTCCATGCGATGCACGCGACCGGAGTCCCGAAGCAGAACATCCACGGCCTCGAGCTCGATGCTGCGGTGATTGCGAAGCTCAAGGCTGAGGGGTTCCAAGCGCACCATGATCGCGTGGAGACCTGCACTGCCATCGCGCCGAGGTCGCTGGATCTCGCCACGATGTTCCATGTCATTGAGCACGTCGATTCGCCATCAACCGTGATTGGGCGGGTCGCCGAGTGGATGGCGCCTAGTGGCGTGCTCGCAATGGAAACGCCGAACCTCGATAGCATGGATGCACACCGCTTCAAGGATCGCTGGTGGGGCGGCTATCATTTCCCGCGGCATTGGACGCTGTTCACCCCCGAGACGCTGCAGGCGATGCTACGCGCTCACGGATTCGAGCCCTTTGCGGTGCGCTACCAAACGGGACATTCATTCTGGATGTACTCGTACCATCATCTCCTGCGGTACGGCCCCAAGCCGCGTCCGGCGCTTGCCGAACGCTTTGATCCCCTCAAGAATGTCGTACCGTTGGCCGGCTTCACCGCGTGGGATCTCCTCCGCGGTGCCCTTGGGGCTCGCACCTCGGCGATGCTCGTGCTCGCGCGTCGGCGTTCAGCATAAATTAGGGATATGGGCGCGACTCACCACGCAAGCGACTTCGATCCGTACCACCCGTATCGCTCCACGCTCCTCGCGCCGGAGCGTGTGCGCGAGCTGTCTGCGCTGCGCCCTCGCATCGCGGTGCGCGACGCGCTGCTCTGCTGGGCGCTGATCATCGGCGCGTGGGCGCTGGCGGCGGCGAGCGGCGCGTGGTGGATGCACGTGGCGGCCGCGGTGATTGTCGGCACGCGCTACTACGGATTGTTCATCATCGGCCACGACGGGCTGCATCGACGCATCTTCCCGACGCGCGGCGCCAATGACCTCTTCACTGATCTCTTGATTCTGGGTCCGATCGGGGCGATCACGCGGCTCAACAACAAGAATCATCTCTCGCATCATCAGCATCTCGGGACCGACGAAGATCCCGATCGCTTCAAGCACGCCTGCTTCAACAAGACCGAGCGTATCGAGTTGCTCGCCTTTCTGACGGGGCTCACCAGCGCCTTCAAGGCGGTGTACCACGTTTTCATTCTGCGTGGGCAGTCGAGCGCTGGGAGTCTACGATCCGAGTCCGCGACAGCAACAGCGCGCGATGCCGCATACGCCGCGCCGTCCACAGCGCCGTCCACCGTCGACGGATACTCGCCTCGCGACCTCCTGATTCTCGGCGGCTGGCAACTCGCGCTCATCGGCGGGCTCTCGTGGACCTTCGGGTGGTGGGGGTATCCGCTGATGTGGTTGGCGCCAGTCTACCTCTTCACGTATCTCGCCGATCTCTTCCGCAGTTTTGTCGAGCACTCGCATCCCGAGGCGGACGAGAAGGCCGACCATCACCGGATGATCACCTTCGAGAGCAATGTGATCGAGCGGTGGTTCATCGCGCCGATGCATATGAACTTTCACGTCGCGCACCATCTCTGGGTCGGGATTCCCTACTACAATCTCTCCGTAGCCGACGCCGAGATGACTCGACATCCGCTCGCGGCGACGCTCGAGCGGCGCGGGAGCTATCTTGCGTATCTCTGGCGCTACTGGCGTGCGCTGCCGTTGGACGAGTGCAAGCTAGGCTCGGCGCCGAGCACGGCGTCGAGCACTGCGCCCCACGTGACGCAAGGGACGCAGCCGCGCAGGACCGTTAAGGCGTGAGTATTCGCGCGCGGGCGGAGTCGTTTCTCTCGGGAGCGTACGCGCCACTCGCCGCCGGCGTGATTACCGCCTTGCTCGTGGCGTACGTTTGGCAAGGGCTGAATGGTGTCGCCTCGTACCACGACGAGCGTGCGTATCTCGTCCAGGCACGATTGCTCGCGCATTTCGCGTGGACCGCGCCCACGCCGCCGCTATCGATCTTCTTCGACATGCCGCATCTGTTTGTCGAGCCGCGCATCTTCGCGAAGTATCCTCCAGGACACGCGCCGCTCCTCGTGCCGGGACTCTGGCTCGGACTCCCGGGGCTGATTCCGGTGATCTTCAGTGGCATCACTGGAGCACTAACCTTCGCGCTCGCTCGCAAGCTGGCAGGTGTTTCCATCGCCTTGGGGGCGTGGGGACTCTGGACCGTTTCTCCTGAGACGCTCGACTGGCATTCGTCGTACTTCTCTGAAACCACCACCTCCGCGCTCTGGCTCATCGTCATCAGCGCACTCTTGCTCTGGCGTGAGCGCGAACGCCCCTGGGTGCTCGCACTGATCGTCGGAGGCGTTGCCTGGATGGGAATCACGCGCCCCGTGAGCGGCATTGCGCTCGGCATTCCGATCGGCGCTGTGGTGATCTATACCGCGTGGCAGCGACGTTCACTGCTCGGCTGGAAGCGGAGCGCGCTGATTGGCGCCGTCATCTGTAGCATCGTGCCGTATTGGGCGTCGGCCACGCTCGGCAGCCCCACGAGTCTTCCGTATGCGGAGTACTCGCGGTGGTATTTCCCGTGGGATATGCCCGGCTTCGTGCGCGATACCTCGCCGCCACTGCGCGAACTTCCGCCGGACTTCGAAGCCTTGGCCAAGGCGACCCGGCGTGCGTATGATGGCCACGTCGCGAGTGCGATGCCCGGCAACTTCGTGCGGCGTGCGTACTGGGTGTCGAACACGAGTCTCGGGCCAATCGCGCAGTCGCTACTGGTATTTGTGCCGCTCGGGCTGATCGCGGTAGGCGGCGGGGTCGCGCTCTTCGCTGCCGCATCGTACGGGGCGCTAATTGCCGCGTACCTCGTGATGCCGCACGCGGCCGGCTGGACGATCTATTACTTGGAGATCTTCCCGCTCGTGCCATTCTTCGCGATGGTCGGCTTCTCGTGGTTCGCGGTGCGCGTGTGCGAAGTCGCCGCGCGAATGCAATGGTCACTCTTTACGCCGCGCGTGTTGACGGCCGCGTCGTTCGTGATTCCCGCGGCGCTCATTCTGATGACCGCGCGAAAGATTCCAGCGCGGCAGTGGCACGAAGCGGTTCGCAGTTCGCGACAAGAGCAAGCGCGCACGCTGATCACTGAGCTCAAGGATCCCCGCGCGGTCATCTTCGTGCGCCGAAACGGGCCGTTCAGTCCGCACTTCACGTTGTGGGATATTCTTGGCGATCCAGCCACCACGCCGACGTGGATTGTGCGCGATCTTGGGGATGCGCGGAACGCGGAGCTCGTAAAGGTCGCTGGTGGTCGGACGCCGTACCTACTCGATGAAGGACGCATGACGCTTGTGCTCTACGCCCCCTGAGGCCCGCTGACTGAGTCGCGGGCCACCGCTCCCTTCGTGCCTTCGTGGTCAGCGCTTACCAAGCGATCCCGTAATCCTCACCAAAGTTGCTCGCCGCGCCCCAGAACGACCCGTTCCGCTTATCCCACATGATTGCCGTAATCGGCCCCGACGTGTGCGTCGAAAACTCAAGCGTGTAGCCGCGTGACCGCAGATCATCTCGCACCCAGAGCGGCATCCGCTCATTGAGTTGCAAGCGTCCCGGTCGCGCATCGTGACTCCCAAAGCTCGTGCGCATCTGATACGAGTGGAATCCCGGATGCTCCGCCGCCTGCTGCACCGTCCAGTTGAACTCCACCATCGTCAAAAAGAACTGTAACAAGTCCTGATCCTGCGTGTCGCCGCCCTGCACAGAGAACGCCATCCACGGCTCGCCATCGCGTAAGGCAAGCGTCGGCGTCAGCGTCACGCGCGGACGCTGTCCTGGCTGCACCACGTTGTACGGACCATCCTCGGCTTCAACATTGAACGCCTGCATCCGCTGCGAGAGCCCGATCCCCGTTCGCCCCGCGATGACAGCGGGCACCCAGCCACCACTCGGTGTGATTGAGACCATCCAGCCATTCTTGTCGGCCGCCTGAATGGAGGTCGTGCCGCGCGTGAAGGCGTCGTCGAAGGCAGCATCCGCTGCCGCATCATGCGCCTCGAGCGAACTCGCGGACTCCATCGCACCGGCACGACGCAGTGAATCCGGGCGCGGCCCCGACGGCGACCAGGTCTTCAGCATCTCCGTGAACGGATTCACCGTGTTCTGCTGGAACGCATACGGATTCCCTGGCATCACGCGCGCATCGTTGCGGTCCATGTTCATCATCCCCCACCGCTGACGCGCGTACTCCTTGCTCATCAGCCCCGCCACCGGTTCCTCAGGGGGAAAGTTCGGATCGCCATAATAGAAATCACGATCCGCATAGGCGAGGTTCATCGCCTGATAAATCGTGTGGATGTAGCGCGCGCTGTTGTAACCCATGCCGCGCAGATCCGCGTTCTCGAGAATATTCAACGCCTGCAGCATCACTGGCCCCTGCTGCCAAATCGGGAGCTTGTACACCTGCACGCCGCGATACGACGTGGAATAGGGCTCCTCTATCTGCACGCGCCAGTTGGCGAGATCGGCCATCGTGAAGAGCCCGCCCTCTTCCTGCATCGCGCGCACAATCTCCTGCGCGATGTCGCCGCGATAGAAGCGGTCATAGGCCGCCATGATCGCTTCCTTCCGTGACTTCCGCTGCCGCAGCGCGTTGCGCTCCGCATCGATCAACTTGCGGAACGTCGCCGCCAAATCTGCTTGTCGGAAAATCTCGCCCGCGCGTGGTGCCTCGCGCGCTTCGCCCGGATGCGTGAGCAACACCGCCGGCGAATAGCGCCACGTCTTGATACGCGCCTTGTTCTGCTCAATCGTGTTCGCGAGCTGCGCTTCCATCGGATAGCCTTCTTCGGCCATCTGCAGCGCCGGTGCCAACACTTGCGCCAACGACATCGTCCCATACTCGGCGAGCATCACCATCATCCCGCCAGGGGTGCCCGGCGTCACCGCTGCGAGCGGACCAACGTCGGGAGGGAAACGCATCCCTCGACCGCGAAAGAACTCTGGTGTCGCCCCAGTGGGCGCCATCCCGAGCGCGTTGATGCCGATGACTTTCTTGAGGACGGGATTGTAGATCAGCGCCTGCGTCTCGCCGCCGCAGGAGAGCGTGTCCCACATCGTACAGGCCGCGGCCAGCATCGCGACCGCGGCGTCGACGGCGTTGCCCCCCTGCTGGAAGATCATCGAGCCCGCGGTGGCGGCGAGGGGTTTGCCCGTGACGGCGACCCAGTGTTTGCCGTGGAGTTGGGGGCGTTCGGTGCGCTGCGCGGAGAGCGCGAGCGGCGCGAACGCGAGGACGAGAAACAGCGAGCGAATGGTGCGCATGGTGCGGGGCCGAAGTGCGGGGAAACGATGCTGATGGTCGAAGCTTACCCGCGCAGGTTGGGGGCGGATAGCCCCGGTGCACGGACACGCGGGGGGAAAGCCGCGTTGACACTGTATATGCGAGCGATATACTATGTTTATGGCTGTGCCTCGTGACCCCTTGGATGGGCTCGAAGGATTTGATTGGGACGCTGCCAACGCGGACAAGCTGTGGCGGCGGCATCGAGTCACGGTCTTCGAGGCGGAGGAAGTCTTCAAGATGCGCCCACTGTTCATTGCGGACGACCCCAAGCACTCCGCGGTGGAACGCCGCTTCTCCGTGCTCGGACGCACTGCCAACGGTCGTCCACTGAACGTCATCTTCACCGTCCGCCCTCCCCGTCTTCGGGTGGTCTCCGCCCGCCCAATGAATCGCAAGGAACGAGAGATCTATGCCAGAGCCAATCAAAAAGCGCCTTAAGCCGATCCCAACGTTCGCGTCGGAAGATGAGGAGGCGGACTTCTGGTCCACCGCCGATTCGACTGAGTACTTCGATTGGTCGCAAGCACGCTTCGTCACCTTCCCGAACCTCAAGTTCTCGACGCAGACGATCTCGATTCGCATGCCCAAGGCGATGCTCGATGAACTCAAGGTTTTGGCGAACTCGAAAGACGTGCCCTA
>JAYTDH010000314.1:0-2823 GCA_043736095.1 Gemmatimonas sp. | reverse complement strand
GACGACGGTATTGGCACGCGCGTTTGCGGCATCCGTGCCAATCTGCCCCGAGAGAAAGATGAGATCGCCCACTCGCACGGCGGGGGAGAAGGGGCGCGTCGGCGGGCCGAAGGGGGTGAGGTACTCGACGTCGGCGGCTGGGCGTACGTTGGACGCGCTTTGGGCGGTAGCTGGCGCGGTGACCGGCGCGGTGACCGGCGCGGTGCTTTGTGCCCCAAGCGAGGTCGTAGCCAGCAGGGTGACGCCAAGGAGAAGTGCGCGCATGGTCACTTGATCATATGTCCAATCCGACTCCACCGGATGTCGGTAAGGAACGGCAGTGGTTTGTCGGAGTCATCGGCGTTCCACGAGTAGTACACAAAGAGCGGCCGGCCGCGGACATTCTCGCGAGGCACGACGCCCCAGTAGCGCGAGTCTTTCGAGTTGTAGCGATTGTCGCCCATCATCCAGAAATGGCCCGCGGGCACGAGCAGCGGTCCCCAGTCGTCGAGCGTGACCTGCTCTGGCACGGGGCCGAAGCGTGAGCTGTCGAGGGCGATGGTGCGTTGCCAGACGAACAGCGGATGCGACTCGTCAGGTGGTGCACCGGTGGCCGTGCCCGCGCCGTAGCCCTGCCGTTGCGGTACGCCGTTGATGTGGACCACGCCGGCGCGCGAGTAGAGCGTGTCGCCCGGCATTCCGATTAACCGCTTCACGAGGATCGGCGTCGGATCCCAGGGCTGGTCCATCTGCGGCGGGGAGATGAACACGACAATCTCGCCGCGCTCCGGCTCGGCGTAGCCCGGCAGGTTGGTGCGCGTGAAGGGGACATGCGGACCGTAGCGCAGCTTGTTCACGAAGAGCCAGTCGCCAATCAGCATCGACGGAATCATCGAGCCTGAGGGGATCCGATACGCCTCGACAAGAAAGGTCCGGAGGACGAGGAAGATTGCGATGGTCGCGGTAATCGACTTGAAGCCCTCCCACAGCTTCTTGCCGTTCACCCCGCTGCCGAATCCACCGCCTCCCCCGGCACGGGCCGCGGCGACGACGTTCTTGGGCGAGGAACCTTTGCTAGCGCGCTTCTTGGAGGCCACAGTGATGCGGAAGGGGGGAGAGCGAACAGAGCCGTCTCAGAGGAATCTGGCGCTCCCGAGGGGCAAATACGAGAGGGGCGCGCCTCGCGGCGCGCCCCTCGTCCAACCCAGCAACCTCAGTTACTTGACGCACTTCGAAACGAGCTTGGTCATGTCGAACATCGAAACCTGCGCCTTGCCACCGAAGACGACCTTGAGTGCGGCGTCGGCGTTGATCATGCGGCGGTTCTTCTTGTCCTGCAGGTTGTTCTTCTTGATGTACAGCCAAAGCTTCTTGGTGAGCTCGGTGCGCGGGAGCGGCGCAGCGCCGACGATGACGGCGAGCTTCTCGTTCGGGGTCACCGGCTTCATGAACGCGGCGTTCGGCTTGCGCTTCGCAGCCTTCTTCGCCGGAGCCTTCTTCGCAGCCTTCTTCGCAGGGGCCTTCTTCGCAGGGGCCTTCTTCGCAGCTTTCTTCTTGGCAGCCATCGGAAAATCTCCTCGAAAGGATGTTGTAAGATCGCGCTGCTGCGCCCGGTCGAGCACTGGCGATCTGTCTCGAAAGTAAGAGTCTCCCCACCGTGCGCAAGAGCGCGCCTAGAGGAGAATCGCGGGGGGCGGTAGTGATTTCCACTCTACGGCAGGTCAATTTTCGCTCTACGGCAGGCCGATTTTCGCTCTACAGAGGGTCGGTTTTCGCTCTACGCCGAGAGGAAACTCTCGAGCAATGCGATCATCCGTGCATCGGCCGGATCGGCGCTCGCGTCATCGTCCGCCGTCTCTTCCCGCTCTGAGGGCGTCTCAAGAATGAGCGGCACGGCGTACGTGCGCGCGTCCGCGAGCAGCCAGCGGAACGGCGCCTCACCAATCGCGCCCGCACCAATCAGCGCGTGACGATCCTTGTTGGAGCCAAAGGGGTGCTGCGAGTCATTCAGGTGAAAGAATGCCGGTGGTTCACCGATCACCGATTCGAACCGATCTAGCACGGCGCGCTGTCCCTCGGCGCTCTCGTGGATCGCGTGCCCCGCGGCGAACAGGTGGCAGGTGTCGAGTCCGTAGCCAGTGCGATGCCGGAGCGCCGCGGGGACCTGTGCGAGCATCCGCGCAATCTCCTCGGGGGTCCGACCCATCGTCTTCCCCGCACCGGCCGTGTTCTCAATCAACACGCGCGTGCCGCTCGCATTCTCAGGGACGGTCTCGAGCGCGTGTCGGATTGCGACGCCGACGCGCACCGCCGCATCCTCGGGCGCGCTGTCGCCGGCCGAGCCGGGATGAAAACAGCATCCGTACGCGCCGAGGGCGCTCGTCCGCTCGTATTCCTTGGCGAGCCCGCTCCTGGCGCGCGTGGCCTTTTCCTCCTCGGGAGAGGCGGTGTTGAGCACGTACGCCGCGTGCACAAAGAGCGCGCGCGGCGTGAGCCCCACCTCGGCTAGCACCTTGTGGACGGTGAGGACCTTCGGCGGCTTGAAGCCGATTTTCTCGTTGTAGTAGGTGGGCGGGGCGGTGAAGATCTGCAGCGTGCGCGCGCCGGCGTCGACCGCGCGGCGAATCGCCATCGGAATCCCCCCGGCGTCCGGCGGGTGCACGCCGAGGAGGCGTTCGGTGTTCACTGGTGATTCGACTTGGCGTCGGGATGACGCAGATCCACCATCCGTTGCCCCTCGAAATACTCCACGCTCTGTTCGTCCTTGAGCGCGTGCAGGCGACGCAGCACATCGGCGATGCGCTTCCCCTGCGTGTCAATTGTTTTGATTGCGTCCGGCATTCC
>JAYTDH010000313.1:0-3994 GCA_043736095.1 Gemmatimonas sp. | reverse complement strand
CGACGACGATTGCCCACGCACCGCGTGCTCGCCCGTGCCCACGTACATCACATTGTGATCTGACGGCGCAACGGCGATGGCTCCAATCGTGCCGACATTGAACTGGCTGTCGGAGATATTGCGCCAGGTGATCCCCGCGTCGTCGGTGCGCCAAAGGCCGCCACCCGTGTAGCCAGCGAAGTAGGTGAGCGGCTTCCCGACGACACCGCTCACGGCATTCGCGCGTCCGCCGCGACTGGGGCCGACGTTTCGCCACGGGAGTGCGGCGTACGCGCGCGCGGCGCTGTCTGTCGGCGCCGCAGCGGTGGATCGGGAGCGTGCCTGCGCGTCGAGTCGCGACGGCGCGAACAGTGCAGGGAGGAGCATCCACGCGACGAACGACGAGGAGACGAGGACGACGCGCGAGAGCGTCGGGCGCAAGCGGAGCATGTATTGGCGGGCTGTAGTGAGCCCAGATGTTCGCCGGAACCGCACTGAGAATCAAGGCGGCGAAACGGCGACCCAAGGGCTCGAATCCGTGCCAGCGTCCATTCCCAAGCCGATCAGGAATCCGAGAATCCCAAGGACGATGATGCCAATTCCCGGATCGTTCGCTGACGTGAGATCAGCGCCTCCGCTACCTGAGCCGTCGGCGAGGGCGCCAATCATTGCTCCAGCCAACGCACCAAGCATCGCGCCTTCGACCTTCGAATCCTGCCTTGCGTGATCGCGCGCCTCGAGGCGGTGCAGGGTGCGCCAATCGACGGTGCGCTGTACGCGGCCGGCTTCGGCACCCCAGTTCGATCCGATGCGGAGGTCGAGCGAGTCGCCGCGGCGCG
Source organism: Gemmatimonas sp. (assembly GCA_043736095.1). Classification (GTDB taxonomy): domain Bacteria; phylum Gemmatimonadota; class Gemmatimonadetes; order Gemmatimonadales; family Gemmatimonadaceae; genus Pseudogemmatithrix. Next base: position 3,176 of record JAYTDH010000313.1, on the reverse strand, counting down.
CGAGAATCACTGCTTGAACGCTCTGCGTCGCGCCCGCGTTTGGAGCGAATCGGATAGTTGCACCCTCGACCAACAGGGCGTTGGCGTCGGCACCCTGCGCGAGGGCCGTCGGCGCGCAAAGCGCCGAGAGGAGCACGACAACAACAAAGCGCCGTAGCGCGTGAACGAACGGCCGCACACGAACTCCGTAGTGGTGGGAGTTAGAATTGTGTGACCGTCAGCGGATGCCGTCAATCAGGCCCCGGTGATGACGGCCTACCGCCTGTACAACCGCGCCCCACCCGATCCCGTGCTCACCCGCACGCGCCCATCGGCGCCGGTACCAATTCGGCCGCGCAGCTCACGACGGCGCACTTCGTCCATCGTCACTGGGAAGTCGCTGGAGATGCCGCCCGAGCCCGTGCTGATGTCCACCTCGACGTTAGCACTCGCGGGGAGCGTGAGTTCGACTCCGCCCGACCCAGTGCGAATGTTGGCGTCGGCAACCTTCGTGAGCGTGAGGCGAATCGCGCCAGATCCGGCGGAGGCCCGTAGGTCGCGCGCGCTCAGATCGTCAATCCGCATCCCGCCGGAGCCCGTGTTCGCGTCGAAGCGGTCGGTGGTGATGTCCGCCCCTTCGATGCTGCCCGACCCGGTGCTCGCGCGCACCTCGCGCCCGGTGATGTTCCGGAGCTCGATCGACCCTGAACCGGTCGACGCCTGCACCTCGGCCTCACTCCGCTCGACAATCACGCGCCCTGAGCCAGTCCGCGCCGCGAGCCGACCCTTGCTGCCAATCGCCCGAACGCTGCTCACGCGAGTGCGAAGCTCTAGGTCGCCATCAACGTTGGTCGCATCAATCTCACCGACGCCGAGGTTCACCTGCACGCGGCGCCCACTCGGGACGAGGATCCGGAGATCCGCGTGGCCCTCGAACTCGCCAGTGCGCGAGCTGACACGCACGGCGCGGCCGTCGCTCTCGTCGGAGTAGTCACCGCTGAAGGTGCCGTCTTCTAGAACGGAGAGTGTGAGGTTCCAATTCCAGTCGCGCCCGCTCCGATATTGGATTCCACGCGACGGGTACTTCACCACGAGGCGGCCGTTGGTGGACTCGACCGTCAGTCGTGCGCCGTCTTCCCCACCGCGCGTGACCTCCACCACGACCTCGTTCCCAGTGGTCGGCTCGATAGTCGCCCGACCAGCGATGTTCCAGATGGCGATGCGATCGCCAGCGACGGTAAAGCGCTCGGCGGACTGTGCGTGGAGGCTCGCGCCAGACGCAGCGAGCAAGAGCGAGGTGGCGAGCAGGTGCGTCCGAGTGTGCATTGGGGGCTCCGTGACGGTCAGGGGTCGCGCATCGCGATGTGAGGGCCTACGAGGGCAAGGGACGTGAGGTTCCACGGGCTCGGACAGGCGCCTCGCTCTGAGGGTTTGAAATCCGATCCCGCCGAGTAGCGCCGCCCGCTGGGCTACGAGCGGCCGCGGGCATCTCCCCTTCAAACGAACCGCGAACGAACCGCGAACGAACCGCGAACAAACCGCGAACAAACCGCGAACGAACCTCCGCGCGCGCGCGTTGAGCGGGAGATGCTTCTACTTCTTCTCGCGGCGATCCAATCGCTACTCGCTGGTGTGCTCGCGATACGCTTGAGCGGCGGACGAACGCGCCGCCCGCCCGAGCGCCCACTGGCAGAGGGACTCGCCGGCCCCGGACTCACGATGGTCGTCGCCACGCTCAACGAGGCGAAGCGCATCGCCCCCTGCCTGCGGGGGCTCGAAGCGCAGGGCACGCCCGTGCGCGAAATCCTAGTCGTTGACTCCGGATCGACCGACGGCACGCGTGAGTTGGTCGAAGCAGCCGCGCGGCGCGATCCACGCATCCGGTTGCTCACCGATCCTCCGCTCCCCGAGGGGTGGATCGGGAAGGCCTGGGCGCTGCAGCACGGTACGGACTCCGCGACGCAGCCCTGGGTGCTGGGCATGGACGCCGACACCGCGGCCGTGCCGGGGTGCGCGGCGGCGGCGCTCGCGGCGGCGCAACGCGAAGGATTTGATGTTGTCAGCTTCGCCCCGCGCTTCGCTGGCCAGAGTACGGCCGAGCGATGGGTGCAGCCGGCGCTGCTCGTGACGCTGATTTATCGGAGCGGCGCCGTGGGCGATCCGCGGGTGCGGCCCGAGCGTGTGATCGCGAATGGGCAGTGCTTCCTCGTGCGGAAGGAGGTGCTCCTCGCGCATGGGGGCTACGCGGCGGTGAAGGACTCCTTTGCCGAGGATGTGAGTCTCGTGCGCCATCTGGCAGGGCGCGGCGTGCCCGTGGGATTCCTTGATGGCTCGCGGCTGTACACCGTGCGCAGCTACAGCAACGCCCGGCAGATGTGGCGCGAGTGGGGGCGATCGCTCGATCTGAAGGACGCGACCGCCAAGGGTCGTCAGTTTTTCGACACACTGTTCGTGGTGAGCGCGCAGGGCGTGCAGTGGCCGCTCGCGCTGGGGCTCTACCTCTCGTGGGACTCGATTCCCGCGTCGACGGCGCGGAGCGTCCTCGCCGTGAGTACGGGCGTGTTGCTGGGCATTCGGTGGCTCCTGCTGTTTGGCATTGCGCCGAGCTATGCGCGGCGCGGGGTCGCGTGGTGGCTGAGTCCGCTGGCAGACCCGCTCGCGGCGGTCCGGTTGGTGGTCAGTTCGCTGCGCCGGCCGACGCGGTGGCGGTCGCGGGCGTACGCCGGCGTACCGGGCGGTGGTTGAGGGGCGCTGTCACGGTGTGACGGCGGGGTTTGCATAGCAGTCCTGTTTCTTACATGATTCCGGTCGGGGAGTGCCTTAAAACGCCGCAGCGATCAATCTCTGGACACCGCCGCGAGTTGTCAGGGTTTTGCGTAGTAAGTGGTTCTGCTGCCGATGGATACGCAACTGCTCGGCACAAAAAGTGCTCGCACTAACGCCGATTGCGTTCTCCGTTACGCGGCTTCGCCCCACTCGTCTTTCCGTTCGAATGCCTAGCAGTAACCCACACCCACGCATGAGGATCTTCTCGATGTCTCGTTCGCTCGCTCGCTTGTTCACCGCGGCCGCTTTTGCCGCCCTCGTGCCCGCTGCCGCTCAGGCGCAGTGCACGGTCGTTGGCCCGGCCACGTCGTGCAATATCAATCGCAATGCGACGCTCGCGATCCCCACCCTCGCCTTCCTCAACATCACGA
>JAYTDH010000312.1:0-1911 GCA_043736095.1 Gemmatimonas sp. | reverse complement strand
TCGCGCTCGCCGACACGCTTCTCTTCTTTCTCGATCTCCTCGCGGCGTTTGCGCGCCTCCTGTTCCCAGGACTCGCGCACCTTCATCACCTCTTCCTTGCCGGAGAGCACGGCCTGCTTGCGGGCGGCATCCGCCTCGCGCTCGGCCTCGGTGACGATCTTCTTGGCGACCTGATCGGCGGCTTCGCCGGCGGCGCGACGGGCGGCGTCCTCATTGGCGCGCCCGGACTTCTTTCCGAATACCCAAGCGAACGTCGACGCGGCGGTTCCCACCACGCCGATCACGATCGCCACGAACAGTGGCACGGTCATTTTTTAGTCTCGTATATGCAAGGCGGCCAGCGTGCGGCCGGTTCCGGAGGGAAGGCACTCCCGGTGCGCACGATGCGAGACGCATTCTCAGTGGTTGACCGGCCGGATCGGCGCCGACGAAGGGCGCGGCTCGGGACGGGCTAACTGCCGGAAGCACTTGCACCTACGAGCCTTGGTACCTACTCAAGTCGGAAGCTACGGAGCGAGGGGGCAAAAGGCAACGCACGCCCCGCGCACGACCCGCGCACGACCGTCTTTTAGGCCCGTAGCGATTCCGACGGCGCCACTCGGCTGGCGCGGATTGCCGGGATCCAGCAGGCCACGACGCCAATGACCGCGAGGGCAGCGCCGACCGCCGCCAAAGTTGCCGGATCGGTCGCCTCAACGCCGAACAACAACGACTGCATGTAGCGGCCGAGCAGCAGCGAGCCCCCCACGCCGAGCGCTAACCCGAGGGCCACGAGCCGGCCTCCTTCGCCAAGGATCATCCGCTGCACACGCCCCGGTGCGGCGCCGAGCGACATCCGAATGCCAATCTCGTTCGTGCGCACGCTGACCGAAAAGGCGAGCACCGCACCGATGCCAATCGCCGCAATCACCAGCGCGAGTACGGCCAGTGATCCGACCAATAGCGCATTGAGGCGACGCGGCCCCACGCTCTCGTCGCGGATCTCATCGACGGTCATCACGTTTTCCACCGGTTGGGTGGGATCGATCGACCGCACAATCGCTCGCGCCGTCCGCGCGATACCCGACGGCTCGACATCGGAGCGAATCACGAGGCCTCCCGTCGGAAAGTCGCCTTGCGCGAAGGGAGTGAATACCGCGCTGATTGGTTTCGCGTCGAGTCCACCATCCTTCGTGTTCCCCACCACTCCGACGACGGTGCGCCACTCATCGGAGATGCCGATGAAGCGCAACACATCCCCCGTCCACCCAATGCGACGCCCCACTGGGTCAACGCCGCCGAAAAGATGCTCGGCGAGCGTCTGATTGATGATGACGACTTTCGTTCCGCTGCGATCATCTCCGGCTCCGAACTCGCGCCCACCGAGTAGCGGAATGCCCGCCGCGCGGAAGTAGTCGGGATCGGCAGTGCGATACTCAGCGGTGGGCGTTGCCTCGCCGGAGGGGATCGCTCGACCTTCGGCCTTCACCTCGAGCTTAAAATCCGACGCACGAAGCGGCATGTTGCTACCGAGCCCGACGATCTCAATGCCTGGCACCGCCGCGAGTTCGGTGCGCATCCGGTCGTAGCGCTGCACGAGCGCGGTCGGTGTCGTCTGCTGCGTGAAGTCGCCCGGGAGTTCCATCGTCAGCACGTTGGGAGCAACGAGGCCCGGATCTACCGCCGCCAGCTTCTGCATCGAGCGCGTAAGCAGGCCCGCGCCAGTGAGCAGAATCAGCGAGACCGCCATCTGCGTTACCACGAGCGCCTGCTGCATCCGCTTCTGCCCTCGGCTCCCGCCGCTCCGCGCGCCGCCAGCGCGGAGACCCGCGCCGAGTGCGTTCTCATCACCGATTCGCGGCACGAATGCCAGGAGCGCCGTCACGAGTAGGGCGAGCCCGAGCGTGAAGAGCAGCACCACACCATCCACCT
>JAYTDH010000311.1:0-8194 GCA_043736095.1 Gemmatimonas sp. | reverse complement strand
GAAGCAGGCGAGCGGCCGCGCCCTGTCGCACCTTTTCGGTACGGCGCGGCCGCTCACCTGCATTTTATGAAAGCGTCCGCAGCACAACCTGACGTTATGCCGACATAACCCGCGCCATCGAGCGTGCAAATGCCGTCGTCCATGAAAGTCGCCGTTCTTGTAGTCCTGCTGTGCACGGCCGAACCAGCGCTCGCGCAGGACGCGGAGCGACGTGGATTCATCGGTCTGGGCATTGGACCGTCCGCGCCAATTGGAAGATTCGCCGATGCATCGCCAAGCAATGCGCCATCGCGGGATTTACCAGCACCTTCCTCAATCTGGGATACCGCTTCGGACACCGACTCGGCGTGGCCGCAGCACCCTCGTACGGCCAGTACGGGATGCGTTATGGCGACTACGATGACTGGTGGGAGGTTGAAGGCATCACGGCTGGGCCGATGTATTCCTATCGCCTCAATGCCAAGGCCGCGCTCGACCTGAAGGCGATGTTCGGCCTCCTCTTGTTAACGCCGATTGTCGACAGCTACAATACCGCCGACGGAACAGGGGATGGCCTGGCTGTCGATTTACGTGCTGCTGTTCGATACGATGTGACCCCACGGTGGGCGCTGTTTGTTGAGGGCGGGCTGCAGTCGTCAAGCGTTTCGTTCCCGTCTGGGGCTCGGAAGGACTTCCGTGCGTTGATCTCAGGTTTCGGCATTGCGTTCCGGCCCGCATGGTGATCCCACAGAGCCTGGAGGAGACGCGCCGCACGTGGTTGCCCCAAACGCGGTCACCCTCGTCCTCGCCACGGCGACGCGCTCGTTGCGATTGGGCCGGGATCGAGAGCGCAGACGCTGGAGCATGCTTCGCACCGTCGGTTGCGGCACAACGGCAGTTGGTGCAGACGGCCGCGTTAGGGAAGCAGGTGGGGGGCCGCACCTTGTCGTACCTTTCGGTACGGCGCGGCCGCCCACCCGCATTTGATTTGAACGGCCGCAGCACAAGCCAACGTTATGGCAACCGAGCGAGCTACAGCTTGAGTCGAACGAGACGCTCGCGAATCCATTTGGCGAGTGCGACTTCCGGCAGCGACCCCGCCGCGAGCGCCGTCATCGCTTGCACGACTTCCGCTTCCGTCGCGTCGAGGTCCTTCCCGTTCAGTCCCAGAAAGATCACCGCGGTGAGAAACGCCGTGCGCTTGTTGCCATCATTGAACGGGTGCGCCATCGCGAGACCGAACGCGTACGCCGCGGCCAGGGTCGCGACGTCAGAGTCGGGCTCGTAGTGCGCCTTCTGCTGCGGGCGCGCGAGTGCGGCTTCCAGGGCGTTCTCGTCGCGAATGCCCGGCAGTCCTCCGTGCTCGCGCAACTGATCCAGATGCGCGGCGTCTACCACAAGCCGTGGCACCCATCGCAGCGCGGCCACGGGCTACTTCGCCAATTCGCGGAGCGCGTTCCGGAACTTCTTCGCCGCGTGCGCCGCGACGGCGAGGCCCGCTTCCACATCCGGATCGTAGGGCGTCAACAGAATGCCGCGGTCCGTCTCGATCGCGAGCACCCGATCGCCGGCTTCGAGGTGCAGGCGGTCAGCCATGTCCTTGGGAATTGTCGCGCCGATCGAGCCGCCGACCTGGCGTAGGGTAAGTTTGCGCACCATACTGCCTCCGTAGCACTGGTATGCTACAAAGGTAGCATCTGTGTGCTACTCCGCAAGGGTGCGCGTGCCATAACGACGCTTGCTGCCGCTGGCCGCCGGTGCGGATTGGGTTGGGCGGGGTGGCCGTGATGACCTGAGCTGGTTGCGGCCACCCCGCCCAACCCCTTTTATATGAGCGTCCACAGCAGAAGCACACGGTTATGGCGGGCCTCACAAACATGCCCGTTATTGAATGCCGCGCTGATCGTTGGAGGAGCGCCCGGAGAGGACCATGCACGAACCGGTTATTCAGATTGAGAGCCTCTCCCGGCGCTTCGGCCAGAAGTCGGCCCTCGACGACGTCACGCTGCGGCTGCCTCGCGGCAAGGTGTACGGACTCGTCGGCGCCAACGGCGCGGGCAAGACGACAATCATCCGTCACGTGCTTGGCCTGTTGCGCGCGGAGCGCGGTAGCGTGCGCGTGTTCGGAATGGACCCCGTCGCCGAGCCGGTCGCGGTCCTGTCGCGGATCGGCTACCTCTCGGAGGAGAACGACCTGCCGGCATGGATGCGCGTGGGCGAGTTGATTCGCTACACGCGCGCATTCTTTCCGGCTTGGGACGATGCCTACGCGGAGGAGCTGCGCCGCGCGTTCAGCTTGGATCCCGCCGCGCGAATCCGCGACCTCTCAAAGGGGCAGAAGGCCAGAACGGGATTGGTGGCGGCACTCGCGCACCGTCCGGAGCTGCTGGTCCTTGACGAACCGTCGTCGGGGCTCGATCCAATCGTCCGCCGCGACATCCTCGGCGCCGTCCTGCGGACGACGGCGCTCGAAGGGCGCACCGTGCTCTTCTCGTCTCACTTGCTCGACGAGGTGGAAGCGGTCGCGGACCACGTGATCATGATTAGCGATGGGCGCATTCTGCTCAGCGCGCCAATGGAGGAGATCCGCGAGCGGCATCGCGTGGACGGAAAGGCGGCGAGCCTCGATGCTGTGTTTCACTCGCTCGTGGGCACTCCGTCGTCACCCCTCCCGGTCGGATAGGTCATGCGCTCACCCGCGACGGCGTTCGCCTGGGCGTTCGCGATGCGGCATCGCGTGGGGTTCCTCTTGCTCGGCGCATATTTCGTCGCGGTGGGTGCCGTGCGGTTCCTCGCGCTGACGGCCGGACTGCGACTGCCGACTGAGTGGGATGTCGGCTTCGCCTTCCTCGTCGTCGTGCCAGGATCACTCGCGCTCTACTGGCTCATCATTGCGTTCACCTTCGGATACAACGGCAACCTCGCGGGCCGGCAGTCCGTCTATCCGTCGCGGCTCTTCACGTTGCCGATGACCAACACGGCGCTCACGGCGTGGCCGATGCTCTATGGCGCGGCCTCTGTTGCGCTCCTGTGGCTCACGACGCGCATCGTGGCGCCCTGGCCGGTGAACCTTCCCATCGCGGTCCCGCTCGTTTGGCCCGGCTTGCTGGGGCTCGTGCTCCTGGCATGGACACAGGCGATCATATGGGCGTCGTACCCGCTGCCGATGATGCGAGTGGTGGTGACGGTGGTCGGACTGACGTCGGTGCAGGTGCTCTCCGTGCTCGCCATCGAGTTCCAGGCGAGCGAGACGTTGATGGTCGCCTTGCTGGCTCCGCAGCTTCCGCTGGCGTTCGTTGTCGCCCGACACGCGGTGTCGCGCGCACGACGCGGCGGCGTCACCGATCGGAGCGCGGCGTTCGAACGGATCGGCGCGGCCCTCGCTCGACGGGGACTTCGTCGCGAACCTTTCGCGAGCGCCACGGCCGCTCAGTTCTGGCTCGAGTGGAAACGGTTCGGGCGGTCGCTCCCGATGTTGGTCGCATTCGTACTGCCGGTGGAGCTCCTCCTCCTCTGGGCGTCGCGGAACGCGCCAACACTCGTATACGCCATTCTCGTCATCGTGGCACTCACGCCGCCCTTCCTCGCGTCATTCACGGCACTCGCCGCGAGGAAGTCTGGCGCGGGGGATGATTACGGCGTGAGCCCGTTCACGGCGACGCGACCGATGTCTAGCGCCGCGTTGGTGGGCGCGCGGCTCACGATGGCCGTGTGGAGTGTGGCCGCGGCATGGATGCTCGTGATCCCCGCGGTGCCCACGGCACTGCTGCTATCGGATACGTGGCCGATCGTCGCCGACCGTGCGCAGGCCTTCGCCAGCGTCGTCGGCACACCGCGCGCGATCGTGTGCGGCGCGCTCGTGCTCGTGACACTCATCCTCACGACGTGGCGACAGATGGTGCAGAGCTTGTACCTCGGACTCAGCGGGCGAACGGGACTGATCAAGGGCAGCGGAGTGGTTATGCTATGCGGGGTCGTCGCCATCGGACCGCTGGTGGAGTGGGCGTGGGCCAACGGAGCGCGTGAGTGGTTCTGGGTCCTGCTCTTCTCGTCGCTCGGCATCATCGTGGCCGCAAGGACAGTGCTCGCGGGTCGGATCGCGGTGCGGCTGCACCGCGACCAGTTGCTGTCCGACCGGTCGCTCCTCCTCGGGGCAGCACTGTGGCTCGCGACCGTTACCGCCTTGTACATCGTTCTGCTCTGGCTCTTCGCGACGCCCATCGTGCCGCGATTCCTGCTGCTGCTCATCGCGACCGTCACAGTGCCGCTCGTGCGCCTCTCAGCGGCGCCGCTGGCGCTGGCAACGAACCGCCATCGATGAGGACCTTGGCCGCAGTGCTGCTCTGCATCACGCTGCCAGGCATCGTGGCATCGGTTGAAGGTGTGGCATTCCACGCCAGGAACCGGGGCAACGGCGTCATCGTCGTGGGAGAGCACGCGCGTGGCTACCTGCTGCACCTGCCCAAAGGTCACGACCGGTCACGGCCGACGCCGCTTGTCATAAGCCTGCACGGCGGAGGGCTCTGGGGCGCAGCGCAGCGCGACATCAGTGGCTGGAGCGACCTGGCCGACCGGGAGGGGTTCATCGTGGTGTATCCGTCTGGTGCCGGGCGCGCGTCACCGCGCTCGTGGGAAACGCATCTAGGCCCCGGTCGCAGGAACGACATCGACTTCCTCACGCAGTTAATCGACACGCTGATCGCAAAGCACAACGTGGATCCTGCCCGCGTGTATGTGAACGGACTCTCCAACGGTGGTGGAATGACGTTCGCGCTCTCATGCGCCGCGGCAGAGCGGATAGCGGCGGCCGGAATCGTGGCGGGCGCGCTCTTCGAGCCATGGGGCGCGTGCATCAAGGCCCCGCCCGTTCCGGTGATCGTCTTTCACGGCACGGACGATACCGCAGCGCCGTACGAAGGCGGAACGACGTGGGTGGCACCCTGGCCGATGCCGGACATCCCGCAGTGGGTGGGGCGCTGGGCGGAGCGGAATGCCTGCGACGCTACCCCACGAGATTCGGTGCTGTCGGCGACCGTGACCAAACGCGCCTACTCCGCGTGCACCGATGGAGCCGACGTCGTGCTGTACACACTGCACGGGGATGGGCACGTGTGGCCGAGTGGCGGAACACTTCCAGGGTGGCTCGTTGGAACTGACAGCAGAAGCGTTGACGCCAGCGAAGCGATGTGGGAGTTCTTTGTGCGGCGGTGAGCGCACAGAGAATGCGGAGGGATCGGTGCGGACAGGGACAGGCGGCAGCCTATCAGTGGTAGGTGCTACAACCCGACGTGAGGCGTCACATATCCTAAAGAGGACGAGTTGAATGCCACAGACTTCATTTTACTCTCGATTCGCGAAGTCCGCATCGCACTTCTGCGGTCGCCCAAGGACCTTCATGCTCGCGGTTGCAGTAATCGCAGCGTGGATCGTTACCGGGCCAATCTTTGGATACAGTGACACCTGGCAACTCGTGATAAACACAGGCACTACCATAGTGACGTTTCTGATGGTCTTTCTGATCCAGAACACACAGAACAGAGATACGGAAGCAATTCAAATCAAACTCGACGAATTGATCAGATCAACGAAAGGGGCGCACAACGCCCTGCTGGATTTGGAAGAACTGGAAGAAGAATCATTGGACGAATTTCGCCGCAAGTACCAAGCCCTTGCTGAGGCCGCTCGAAATGCTCAGGCTGGCGACACAAAAGATACAGGCTCCCCTGAGCCGTAATGTTGCCCGAGATGACGCCTAACCAGCCAATGGAGCGGAGACCTCCGTGCTGCGCACTTCAGTGCCGCTCATCGCCGCGTTATGCCTACCAGACGACTTTAGATGCCTCTTCGAGCAGAAGCAACGTTCCATCGCACGGCCTTGCTCCTCGGTCTCACGAACCGCCACGCTGTCGTCTCGTGGGCGGACGAGCGACTCCACACCGAAGCGGAGCCACCGGCGGCGCAGGTAGAGGTCGCCCTGACCCCGCCGTCAGACTTGAACGCGCTGCGAATCGCACTCGAGCCACTCGCGGACGAGCCCGTGACGGAGTCCATCGTGCGCGCCAGGCGGCGTGAGGCAGCATAGCCCTCCTCCGACGTGGACGAGAGCTGTTCGGCACACTTGCGGTCGGTTGGGGCGCGCTCGCGTTGATCAATGCGAACATCGCGCCGATTATCACACCGGTCCTGGTGTTTCTTGACCGGCGTTCGAAGTAGGAGTTGAGTGAAGAGCCGAGGACATAGGCAACACTCGGTGAGTAGTGCTCAGTTCATTCCCTGGGCGGCTACCCCAACTCCGCTAGCAACTCTAACAGCACCACCGCACTCGCCGGTCGCTCCCCCGCCGACTTGGCCAGCAGCTGCATCACCAGCCCCGACAACGCTGGCGGCACATCCGGGTTGAGCTCAATCGGCGGCGTCGGCGGACTCGACAACACCTTCGCCATCAGCGCCATCGGCGCGGCCGCCGCGAAGGGCGCGTGCCCCGTGAGGCACTCATAAAACACGCCCCCAAGCGCATAGAGATCCGCACGCGCGTCCACTTGCTCTCCCATCAACTGCTCCGGCGCCATGTAGCCGAGCGTGCCGACCGTCATCCCTGTCTGCGTCCGCGAACTCGACGCCTCGGCGAGTCGCGCAATGCCGAAGTCCATCACCTTGAGCACGCCTTCATTGTCAATGAGCGCGTTCTCCGGCTTTACATCGCGATGAATCACACCCGCCGCGTGCGCGACGGCGAGCGCCTCGGCGAGTTGACGAATCAACGCGATCGCACTCGAGACCCCGAGCTTGCCGCGCGTCTGTATCAACTCGCGCACGGTGATCCCCTCCACGTACTCCATCGTCACGAACGCGGTCCCCTCAGACTCGCCGAGGTCGTGCGTGCGGACGACGTTGCGATGCGAGATGCGGCGCGCGAGTCGGATTTCCGTCTTGAACTGTTCCGCCACTATCGGGTCATCAGCGAGTAGGTCGTGACGGATAGCCTTGATGGCGACGACCTCATTGAGCTCGCGATCATGGGCGCGATACACCACGCCCATGCCACCGCGTCCAATCACGCGGATGATGTCGTAGCGCCCAGCGAGCAACTTCCCCGGCGGAAAGAGGTCGCCCTCGTCAGCGAAGGCCTCCATAGCGCGATGCTCGCTCGTCGCGAGCGACACATCGGTGCGCAACTCGCGCAGCTGCTCGCGCAGTCGTTGCTCACGCGCGCGGATTCCCGCGGCCATGGAGTCGAACACACGCGCCAGACGCCCGAGCTCGTCATCGCGCGAGGTGATCGACGCGAGACTCCCCGGCGCATAGGTGCCAACCTCCACAGCACTCGCCGCCTCGATCACGCGCGTCACCTGCCGAAGATAATCGGCCTCGCGATCGTGCCAACGCTTCTTCTCTAACGAAACGCCAATGCGCGCGCGCAGCAGCACGGGATCAAATGGCTTCGCGAGATAATCCTCCGCGCCGTGCTCAATACACCGCACGACGCTCGCCATGTCGTCCAGCGCCGAGATCATGATGACAGGAATCGAACGCGTCGCGGGATTGGCCTTGATCTGCTCCAAGACCGCGAAGCCATCGAGCCCTGGCATCAGCACGTCGAGCAGCACGAGGTCAAATCCCCCATCGGCTACACGCTTCAACGCTTCTTCTCCAGACGCCACACTATCCACCGAGTAGCCCTCGCGCGTGAGGCGACGGCCAAGCACGGTGCGATTCTCCTCGACGTCATCCACAATGAGGATGCGCCCTTTGGGATCACCACTCGCGTTCGGTGGTGGCAACGAAGCGGATGGAGTCTCGCCCAAGAAAGGAGTCGGCATTGCTGGCGGGACCACGATGCGCGGATTCGTCCGTCCGCTCGGCGGCAGAGGCCACGCGGTGAGGCGGCGAGCCGCCTGCGCGATGCGATCCGCATCGGCGACAATCTGTTCGTCATCGGCCCGCGCGGTGCGCACTGCCTCGGCAGCGGCGAGAATGCTCGTTTGCGGTCCGCGCAATGCACTGAGCAGCGCGGTGAGATCGTCGTACATCGCGATCCCCGTGGGCGGGAGTGCGGTGTTGATCCGCACGAGCACGTCGCGCGCCACAGCGACAATGCGGTCGAGCTGCGCGGCCTCGGCGGAGTCATCGGCGGCATCCTCGCGCAGCATCTCAGCGTAGCCGATGATGTGGTTCACCGGCGTGCGGAGTTCGTGCCGCAGTTCACCGGCCGTAT
>JAYTDH010000310.1:0-2340 GCA_043736095.1 Gemmatimonas sp. | reverse complement strand
GGGGATCATATTGTCGTCGGCGCGAATGTCTACGGCGGCACCTTTCGACTCTTTGACAAGCTGCTCCAGCAGTTCGGCCTGACCTTCAGCTGGATCGATATGCGCGATCCGCAGCGCATCGCCGACGCCATGCAGAAGAACACTGTCGCGGTGATGCTTGAGACGCCGACCAACCCCCTCATGCAGCTGGCTGACATCCAGGCGGCGGCGACGATTGCCAAGCAGCACGGCACCCTCACGATTGTCGATAACACTTTTGCCACTCCGATCTACCAGCAGCCGCTACAGCTCGGCGCCGATATCGTCTGGCACTCCAGCACGAAGTATCTCAATGGCCACTCGGATCTGATTGGCGGCATCGCCGTGACGAACGACGACGCGCTCGGCGCGCGGATTCAGTTCATCGCCAATGCGGCGGGCGCCGTACCGGGGCCGATGGACGCCTGGCTCACGCTCCGCGGCACGAAGACGCTCGCGCTACGGATGAGGCAACACGACATCAATGGCCGCCATGTTGCCGAGTGGCTCGCGAATTTCGTCGGCGAGTCGAAGGTGTTTTATCCCGGGCTCACGACCCACCCGCAGCACGAGTTGGCGAAGCGCCAGATGTCTGCCTTCGGCGGGATGGTCTCGGTCGAGACCGGCTCCAAGGCCAACGCCAACGCAATCGTCACCAAGTTGCGCGTGTTCACCCTCGCTGAATCTCTCGGCGGTGTGGAATCGTTGGTATGTCAGCCGGCGGGGATGACACACGCCTCGGTGGAACCGGCGCGCCGCGCGGAGATCGGGATTACCGATGGACTCCTCCGCTTCTCGTGCGGCGTTGAAGATCCGCAGGATCTGCTCGAGGATCTCGAGCAAGCGTTCAAGGGGCTCTGAGCCCAGGAGGACGTATGGCCCGCACGGTTCTGACCGACATCGCATCCCAGAGTTGGGAGCATCCCGCCGATCGCGCCGCGTTGGCGGCGATGCGCGCGCTCCCGGGCTTCGACACCGCCGTGAACGCGTTCGCCAAGACATTCGGCGAACGCGGCGTGCGCCATCTCTTCACGGCGAGCGCGGTGCGCGTCGGCCCGACACAGCGCCCGGATCTCGACGCGCTCTGGACCGAGGTGCTCCAGACGCTCGACTGGCCCACGCGTCCGCAGCTCTTCGTCACGTCGTCGCCGAACATCAATGCCGGCGCGGTCGGCTTTGGCGAGCCCTTCGTCGTCATCAACTCGGCCGCCATTGAGCATCTCACACGCGACGAGCTCCGCGTCATCCTCGCGCATGAGCTCGGCCACGTGATGAGCGGCCACGTCACGTATCGCACAATAGCGCAGATCATCCTGATGGTCGGCATCGGCAACCTGCCCTTCCTCGCGGCGGTCGCGCTCCTGCCCTTCCAACTCGCGCTGCTCGAGTGGTATCGAAAAAGCGAGCTCTCCTGCGATCGCGCTGCACTCCTCGGCGCGCAAGATCCCGATCTTGTGCTCACCAGTTTCATGAAGATGGCCGGCGGTCGCGAGTTTGGTGACACACTCGACCTCGACGCGTTCAAGGCACAGGCCAAAGAATACGAAGTCGATGACTCAACGTGGGACACCATTCTTAAGGCCGTGAATACCGCGTTCCGTGAGCATCCGTTTTTCACCATCCGCGCGGGCGAACTGCAGCGGTGGACGGCGAGCGGCGACTACGCGCGCATTCTCGCCGGGGATTACACCAAGCGCGCCGATGTGAAGCGCGGCGAGCAACTCGGCGACGATCTCAAGCAGGGGGCAAGCTACTACTCGGATCAAGCAAAGGCCGCCGTGGAGAAAGTCGGAGAGAGCTTCACGCGCGCCAAGGATGCCTTCACCGACGCGATGAAGGGCGGCGCTCGGTGAGGGTACTGATTGTCGGGGGGGGCGGGCGCGAGCACGCGCTCGCCTGGAAGCTGCTGCAGGACGATCCCACACTCGAGATCATCGCCGCCCCCGGCAATCCAGGTATCGCCTCCATCGGACGCTGTGCGCCTGTGAGCGCCACGGATCTCACGGCACTGATGGCGCTTGCTCGAAAGGAAAAAGTCAGCTTCACCATCGTCGGGCCTGAAGCTCCGCTCTCGCTCGGAATCGTCGACCGGTTCCGTGAAGCGGGGATGGCCATCTTCGGCCCCACGCAGGCCGCTGCGCGCATCGAGACTTCCAAGCGCTTCGCCAAAGAACTCATGCTCCGCGCGAACATCCCCACTGCATCGGCGCGCACCTTCACCACGATTCATGAGGCGAAGGACGAAGTGCGGCGACTCGGCGCCCCCGTCGTGGTGAAGGCGAGTGGCATCGCCGCCGGTAAGGGTGTAATCGTCGCGATGTC
>JAYTDH010000309.1:0-5678 GCA_043736095.1 Gemmatimonas sp. | reverse complement strand
GAGGGCTATGCGCGTGTGAGCTTTATGCGAATTCCGCTCCGCGTCGAGGAGCGCTATCGGTATGAGTCGGTGAACGGGTTCGATTCGATTCCCGCCGTGCCGCGCGTGCCGCGCTTCGACTACGACGGGGTGCGCGATTCGCTCCGGGCGCTCGGGCTCGACTCCGCGCAGGTCCGCGACACGGTCCGCAAAATCGTCGCCAATCGCGACACGCTGCGACGTGCGGATCGCACGCAGCAGTGCGCAGCCACAGGGAACTACGTGGAGTTTCGGGGCCGCGGTGACGGCAACGTGCCGATTTCAATCTCGACGCCCTGCGACAGTGTCGCGCTTGCACACTCGAGCGAGTTGCCGGCCTCGATCTATGACGAAGGCGAGGAGCTCTTCGGCGCGGCTGAGGCGCAGGAGTTGATGCGCGCGCTCGATATGGGACTGCAGCCGGGTTGGTCGCCGCAGCCGCCACGCTCCGAATGGGGACTCGCCTACACGCGCTTCAATCGGGTGGAGGGACTCTCCACCGCGGGCGCACTCAAGTCGACGCTCGGCAATGGCTATGCGGCCGAGGGAATCCTGCGCGCATCGATTGCTGATCGCCAACTGAACGGCGAACTCGCGCTGATGCGCGGCAACGGCCGCACGCAGTATCGCGGTGCGGTGTATCGTCGCCTCGCGGCGAGCTCCGACTTCGGGGATCCGCTCTCGTTCGGGGCCTCACTCGGCGCGTTGCTTTATGCCCGCGACGAAGGCTTCTACCATCGCACCTGGGGCACGGAACTCCACGGCTCCCGGCCAATGCGCGGTGGGCTCGATTGGCGTCTCTTCGCGGAGCAGCAGTGGACCGCCGCGGTGGAGAACCGGTGGTCGGTCTTTGGCGGCGCGAACGACGATCGATTTCTCGCGAATGTCATCGCCAACAAAGGCTGGTACTACGGCGGCGCGATGCGTTGGCGCGGGAGCCGCGGACTCAATCCCAACGGCTGGCGCACGAGTGCGGACTTCCGCGCCGAGGTGGCGAGCGGGGAGCTCACGTATCAGCGCGTATTCCTCGAGACGATCGTGTCCAAGGGGCTCGGGCCGATTGCCGTGTCGCAGACGAGCTCGGTCGGTACGAGCAATGGCGATCTGCCGGCCCAGCGACAGTTCTTCCTCGGCGGCCTGCAGAGCGTCCGCGGCCAGACGGCCGGAACGGGCGTCGGCGAGAGCTTCTGGATGTCCCGCAGCGAGATTGGCGGGAGCTGGGCGGGGGCGCGGCCGGTGGTGTTCGCGGACCTCGGGTGGGCGGGCGCGCGCGATGGATGGAAGGCAATCGGGCGACCGATGAGCGGCGTGGGCGTGGGGGCGAGTTTTGCCGATGGACTCGTGCGGATCGATCTCGCGCGCGGGATCCATCCGCGCTGGCAGACGCGGCTCGACCTCTACCTCGAGGCGCGCTTCTAGCGGCAGGGCTCGCCTCGATTAAGGCTGTCCGGCGAGCCCACCGCGGGGGTTGGTCGCGGTCAATCGGACAGTCGCGGTCAATCGGACTTGCGGAAAGTCCTTGGTGGTGGCCCTATTAACGGCTGTGAGTAGCTGTTAACGGCTGTTGCCCCACACCGTGGGTGCCCCGCAGGTCGTCGCCGCCCCACTACATGACGCTGTCGCCACCCTCATTCGCTCCGAGCACCGAAGAGATGAACGCGGAGGTCCTGCTATGGCAGGGCCGGTACCGCGCAATCTTCGTACCCCTGGTCGGATTCTCGACCGTCACGCTGAAGTGGTTCGGCGTGATCTCGGCGCAGTCGGTGCTCTCGGCGCAGTACTCCGAACGCAAGCTCCTCCTCGCGGTCGTGGTGTTGATGGCGGCGTACCTGTTCTATCACAAGCTGGTCTCGATATATCTCGCGCGCGAGAAGAGCGCGGGAATGGGCTTCGTCCTCGCCGCGATCATTTCCGACATGATCGTGCTCTTCGGCGGCGCGCTCCTGATGACGCCGCCTGAACACTATGGGCGCGCGCTGATTGTCTCGATCTTCACTGTGCAGTTCACGCAGATCTTTTTCGGGTGGACGGCGACGATTGCCAATCTGTCGTTGATTGCTGTCAGCTACACGATGCTCGTGGCATTCGCCGCCGATGCGGGACGTCTCGCATCGCCCGCCGAGGAGTTATGGACCCTCGCGCTCTATGGGATTGGCGTGATGGTCTACGTCGGACTTCAGGGACATATCGCCCGACGGATGAACCGCCTGATGAATCTCTTCGGGCGCGCGCAAGAGGGGGATTTCTCCGCGCGCTTCGAGGAGGAGGCCGAGGTGATGCCCGATCCAGTGAGCGTGATTGGCCGCGCCTACAACCGGATGCGTGATCATCTTCAGGCGATCGTGCTCACTGATCCGCTCTCTGGCTGCTACAATCGCCGCGGCCTGAATCAACTCGCTGAACGTGAAGTCGCGCGTGCAATCCGTGGCCGTAAGGAGATCGCCGTGCTCGCGGTGGATCTCGATCACTTCAAGCGCATCAACGACGACTATGGCCACCTTACCGGCGACGAAGTGATTCGTGAAGTCGGCGAGTTATTGCGGCGCACGGCGCGCGAGGCGGATGTCGTTGCGCGCTTTGGCGGCGAGGAGTTCACGATCCTCGCGCCGGAGTCATCGACCGAAGGAGCAATGATCCTCGCCGAGCGCGTGCTGGAGGCGTTTCGGACGCACAAGTTCCGCTCGCTCCCACCGGACTTCTGTCTCACGACGAGCCTCGGGGTGGCCGCAGATCTGGCGCGCGACGACGAGGTCGCCAAGACGCTACTCGCCCGCGCCGACGAGGCGCTTTACGTGGCGAAGCGCGACGGACGAAATCGCGCGGTGCTGTGGCACGCTGGCATGCGGGCGTTCGATGCCGCGGGGGCGGGACGTGCACGTGCCTCCACGCCGGGAATGTTGCGCGTGGCCGAGTCGGACACGTCGCGCCTCTAGCGCGTCGAGTCTCGCCCGCACCGATCAGCGCGGCGGGAGGCGGAGCGTCCCTTCGCCGGTGAGTACCGCCTGACCCGCCACTTGGACCGCGCTCACAGCGCCGCCCACCTTCGTCACGCGCACCTGCAGCAGGCTCGGCCGCCCCATCTCGATTCCCTGGCGCACCGTCCACGCGTACGCGCCGTCGGCCTTCGCGTCCTTCATCGCGAGCCATCCACCAAACGCGGCAATCGCTGAGCCCGTGGCTGGATCCTCCGGCACATTGAGCCCCGGCGCGAACATCCGCGCGCGCCAGTGGTGCTCGCCCATCTCCGGATCGCGCGCGGCGATCAAGATCTCCGGCGCCCACGACTTCTTGAGCGTCTGTCCCCACCGATCCATCCGCAGTTGTGCACGCTCTACCGCGTCCACGCTCTTGAGCGGCACGAGCACAAAGGGGATCCCGCACGACACCGCCTGTGGGGAGAGCGCGCCACCAACAAGGTCCTTGGCGTCGAGTGAAAGAATCTCCGCCAGCGTTGTCAGCGTCGGCACAGCCGGCCCGACTTCCGGTAGCTTTGCCACGGAGAGTTCGGCCCACGCGCGCGATTCCGTCTCGATGCGCACATCCACCGGGACTGGGCCCACGCCGAGCGCGAGCGTGAGTCGGCCTTCAGTCGCGCCGCCGAGGGCGTGCTCGCAGAGCGCGAGCACCGCGGCCGTGCCGATGGTCGGATGTCCGGCGAACGGCATCTCCGCACCTGGCGTGAAGATCCGAACGCGACGCGTGTGTGTCGCATCCGCCGCGGGATAACAAAACGTCACCTCGGAGAAGTTGAACTCGCGAGTGATCGGTAAGAGCAGCTCCTCGGGGATCCCGGATGCATCGGGGAACACGGCGAGCTGATTGCCACCGAACATCGTGTCCGTGAAGACGTCGAGCGTGATGTAGCGCGCGGTGCGTCCGGTCATCCCATGAACGGATACTTGTAGTCGTGCGGCGGCGCGAAGGTCTCCTTCACCGTTCGCGCACTCACCCACCGCACGAGGTTGAGCTTCGAGCCCGCCTTATCATTGGTGCCTGAGGCGCGCGCGCCGCCGAAGGGCTGCTGCCCCACGACCGCACCCGTGCACTTGTCGTTCACGTAGAAGTTGCCGGCCGCGTGCCGCAGCGCCGCGTGCGCCTGCTTCACCGCGGCACGATCCTGGGCGAACACCGCACCCGTGAGCGCGTAAGGCGAGGTCTCGTCCACGAGCTTGAGCGTCTCCTCCCACTTCGCATCGTCGTACACATACGCCGTCACGATCGGGCCAAAGATTTCTTCGCAGAGCAGACGGTACTTCGGATCGGTCGTCTCCACGAGCGTTGGCTGCACGAACCAGCCCTTCGATCCATCGGCGGTGCCGCCAGCGATCACCTTCGCGCTCGTCTTCGCCTCGGCGAGATATGAATTGATACGATCAAATGCCTTTTGATCGATCACCGCGCCCATGAAGTTCGAGAAGTCATTGACGTCACCAACCTTGATGTCCTCGATCATCGCCGTGACGCGCGCTTTTACCTCGGGCCAGATGGATTTCGGCACATAGATGCGGCTGCAGGCCGAGCATTTCTGTCCCTGATACTCAAAGCTGCCACGCACCACGGCGACGGCGAAGGCCTGCACGTCGGCCGAGGGGTGCGCGAGGATGAAGTCCTTGCCGCCGGTCTCGCCTACAATGCGCGGATACGAGCGGTAGTTCGCCATGTTCTGGCCGATCGTGCTCCACATCGAGTTGAACACGCGGGTCGAGCCCGTGAAGTGCACGCCGGCGAGGTCGCGATGCGTGAGCGCGATCTCGCTGATCAGTGCCGCATCACCGGGGAGGAAGTTGATCACGCCCTTCGGGAGTCCGGCCTCGTGCAACAGCTGAAGCGTGTACCACGCGGAGAGCATCGCGCTCGAGGCGGGCTTCCAGAGCACGGTGTTACCCATCAGCGCGGGTGCTGTGGGGAGATTGCCGCCGATGGCCGTGAAATTGAACGGCGTCACCGCGTACACGAATCCCTCGAGCGAGCGATACTCGCTCTGATTCCACATTCCGGGGCTGCTAATCGGCTGTTCGGCGCAGAGATCGCGGGCGAAGGCAACGTTGAAGCGGAAGAAGTCCGTCATCTCACAGGCGGCATCAATCTCCGACTGGTACACGGTCTTCGACTGGCCGAGCATGGTGGCGGCATTGATCGTGTCGCGCCACGGACCGGCGAGGAGATCGGCGGCCTTGAGGAAGACGCTGGCGCGCTCCTCCCAGGTCCACTCACTCCACTCCTTCCACGCCCGCTTCCCGCTGTCGATCGCGGCGCGTACGTCATCCCCCGTGGCGTGGTGCCAGGTACCGGTGACGTGCTGATGTTTGTGCGGCGAGACGGACTTGGCGGCTTTGCCAGTGCGAATCTCCTTGCCGTCTACGACCACGGCCATGTCGGCCTGCTCGGCCTCCATCGACTTGAGGCGGGCTTGCAGGGAGGCGCGTTCGGGGGAACCGGGGGCATAGCCACGGACCGGTTCGTTCACGGTCGTCGGGAGCTGGCGAACGCCGTTAGGCGAGAAAGTGCTCATCGTCGGGCGGGAGGTGAGGCGGGAGCGAACAGGAACGGCGGGAACTACGGGAGACCACGAGGAACCACGAGGAACCACGAGGAACCACGAGGAACCACGAGGAACCACGAGGAACCACGAGGAACCACGAGGACCCACGAGGAACCAC